>JABDOU010000152.1 GCA_013043085.1 Acidimicrobiia bacterium | reverse complement strand
GATATCGGCCTTGATCCCCGCGCCATCCATCAGCTCGCCGGTGATGGCTACCGCTTGTTCGATCACTGCCTCGCGTGCCGGCGCTCGCTTCGTCAACAAATCGGTGATCTCGGCGTTGCGGCTCGGGTGCAGTATCGCAAAACACCGGTCTTCGAGTTCGTGCTTGATCTCCTGAACTCCCAGCCGGTGAGCCAGAGGCGCATAGATATCCAGGGTTTCCTGTGCAGTTCGTTCCTGCTTCCACTGCGGCAAGGGGCCAATGGTCTGCAGGTTGTGTAGCCGATCGGCGAGTTTGATCAGCAGTACTCGAACATCTTTTGCCATGGCAACAGTCATCTTTCGAATCGTCGCCGCTTGCTGCTCTTCTTTGGTGTCGTAGTCGATCCTCATCAGCTTGGTCACGCCGTCGATCAGAGCTCCCGCCTGGCCACCGAACTGGGCTTTGATGTCGTCTAACGTGATATCGGTGTCTTCGACGGTGTCATGCAGGATGGCGGCTACCACCGTGTCGAGATCGAGGCCATAGTCGGCGAGTCTTTTGGCTACAGCCAGGGGATGCAATACGTACGGCTCACCGGTCAGCCGGGTTTGCTGGGCATGCACCTCGACCGCGAGGTTGGCGGCCTTAACGATCGGATCTGAATCGTGACCAGGTCGATGTCGTTCGAATAGATCAACGATCTCTCGAATAGATCGGGCGATCTCGGCCTCATAATCGATGTGGTCGGCTTCGGTGCTCTCAGCACGTGCGCGACTTGCCGGCTCGGCGGGTTTGTCCCCCTTTGGGTTTACCGATTCGAGCACGTCGGATCCTCTAGTACGTGATCAACGAGTGTATCTCGACTCCACTTAATTTTGATCGGCCCTCGAGAAACGACAGCTCGATCAACACCGACAGCCCAACCACGTGTGCGCCAAGTCGATTCATCAACTCGACCGCTGCAGCGGCCGTACCGCCGGTGGCCATCACATCATCGGCAATGACAACAGTCGATCCCGGCTGAACCGCATCGACGTGAACTTCGAGCGCATCGGTTCCGTATTCCAGCGCATATTCGATGCGTTCAACTTTGGAAGGAAGCTTGCCCGGCTTGCGAATGGGAACATGGCCTGCATCCATTCTGACCGCCAGCGGAGCAGCAAGAATGAAACCTCTCGACTCGATGCCCGCTACGTAGTCGACGTCGATTCCCTCATACGGCATCATCATCTGATCGAGGGCGTAGTCGAACGCCGACGGGCTGCCCAGCAGCGGCGTGATGTCCTTGAACATGATCCCTGGCTCGGGAAAGTCGGGAATGTCGCGAATGAAAGAAGCGAGGTCCATTGCCATACCTTACGGTTCAGCGTTTCCGCTTCTTGGGCGCGCGTGGTGCCGCACCGCCGGGACGGGTGACTGGCCCTGTGCCAGGTCGGGCGGTGTCCTTGTCTGCTCCGACCTCCGCTCTCGAGGGTGGATCGGATTCGATTCGATCTTTCAGCAGTGAAAGGACCGGTGAGGCAACGAAAATCGACGAGTAGGTTCCCGCCGCAATCCCGACAAACAACGCCAGCGCGAAATCCTGCAGGGTTGTCGCCCCCAGCAAGAGCGACCCCACCACCAGCAGGCTGGCAATCGGCAACAAGCTCGTCAACGACGTATTGATGGACCTCATCAGGACCTGGTTCATGGATTCGTTGATCACGGTGCGGTAGTGAGGTATGCGTCCCGCATCTTCTTCGGCACGCAGGTTCTCGGACACCTTGTCGAAGACGACCACGGTGTCATACAGCGAATATCCGAGAATGGTGAGAATGGCAATCACTGTCGCCGGTGTCACTTCCAGTCCGGTGAGTGCGTAGATGCCGGCAGTGATGATGAGATCATGAAACAGAGCCGCCAGAGCACCAAACGCCATCGCGACCTCGAACCGCAGTGATATGAAAATCGCAATGACTATCAGAAAAATGACAAGAGCCCGAATTGCAGACGATGCAATGTCTCGCCCGAACGTCGGCCCAACGGACGTCACGCTTGACTCTGTCGATCCGGCGGCGGCCGATACCGCGTCGATTAGTTCTTGCTGTTGGGCATCGGTGATGGCCTCGGTCTGGACACGCAGAACTTTTCTGGTTCCGGAATCGAGCTCCTGGATCTGGGCGCCGTCCAGACCCAGCGGACGCAAGGCATCCCGCAATTGTCCGATATCGATGGCGTTTACGTTTTCGACCTCAACGACGGTGCCTCCCGAAAAATCAACACCGAGATTCAACTGGTTTATGACCAGTGCCCCCAGCGAAAGGACAATGAACAGCCCCGAGATGAAGAAGGCCTTCTTCCGATTTCCGACGAAGTCGAAATTCGTCTCTCCGCGATACAGCCGACCCATCATGCTGTCACCTCTTCGGTCTTCCGACGGAGTCCGGACGCACCTCGTATCGAGAACGCACCGCCATCACCAAACGGTCCACGGGCAAGCAAAGTAACTGCGTTCCTGGTGTAAAAGTAGGCCACGAATACGTCGATGATCGTCGCGAGTCCCAGAGCAAGAGCAAACCCCTTCACAGGCCCAATGGCGAGAATCCAGAGCAGCAGAGCTCCGACGAACGAGACTGTATCAGCCGTCAGGATGGTCCGAAAGGCACGTGAGAAACCGCTCTCTACGGTCCGCCGGAGAGGCAATCCCTTGCCGAGATCTTCTTTGATTCTCTCAAAGAACACGATATAGCTGTCAGCCGTGATGCCGATGGCGACGATCAAGCCGGCGACACCGGACAGAGTGAGGGTGAGCCCGGCCGTGATTCCGAGCAAGGAATAGACGGCAACGAGAAGCGAACCGAACACTGTGAGACCAACGACGGCAACCAATCCCAGCACCCTGTAATAGGCGATCAGTGCGGCCGCGACCAGCCCCAGGCCGATCAAACCGGATACGATGCCCGAGTTCAGCGAATCGCCGCCGAGGGTTGCCGACACGTTTTGTACCCGATCCTGCTCGAGCACGATGGGAAGCGCTCCGAAGCGGAGGACGATCGAAAGCGCGTCGGCTTCCGATTGACCTTCAGGTCCGCCTCCGGTGGTGATCTGAGCGCTTCCTCCACTGATCCCAATTGCGGGATTGACCGATGCCGCGATAAAGGGCGTGCTGATCACTTCGCCGTCCAGCACGATGGCAAAGCTTCGCCGTTCGTCACCTATCTGAAATTGAGCGAGCTCACGAGTGGCTTGTGCGAACGCGTCCGCTCCCTCAGCGGTGAACCGAAGTCCTACGGACCATTCCGACGTCTGCGGGTCCAGTCCTGGTGCCGCGTCCGCAATGTCGCTACCAAGTGCGAACGCAGGCCCTACCCGAATTGGTAAGCCAGTCTCCGTGAGCAGGATCGCCTCTTTTGTCGGATCGTCATCGTTTGGATCGATCGGCGCCAGGGCGCCCTCAAGGTCGATAGAGCCGTCTTCATTGACGTCGGACGGATCAACCAGAGGCAGCACCTTTCGGAATGAAAGCTGACCGGTCGACCCGACTGCCGCAATCGCTTGCTCGCGATCGGTGACTCCCGGCAACTGCACATCAACTTGATTGTCGCCGACAATCTGGATCACGGGTTCCAGCACCCCTCCCAATGCGCTGATGCGCCGTCGCATGATCTCGACGGCGTCGTTCAGCTGCGCCTCGGTTGTTTCGGGCGGTGCCTGTAGAACAACTTCTGTGCCGCCGGCCAGGTCGAGGCCCAACTTGGGGGCGTTGCCCGTGGCGAGGAAGCCGGCGATACCACCATACGCGAGAGCTGCCACGACGAGTAGGGAGATCAAGCGACCTCGCACCGTGGGACCTTGGTTTACCGGCGGTCCGGTTTTGCCGCCCGTAGCAAGGCGAGCAGCCCGACCCTTGGGAGCATCTGTCACGAGTGAGGCTCTTGCAGCGCCCGGCGCAATAACCGCAAACGGGTCAATCCTTCGACTTCGATTACCGTCTCGTGGTCATCCAGTTCGACGATCGTTCCGATCAGCCCTCCGATGGTTCGCACCCGGTCGCCGACCTGAAACGAGTCGAGTATCTGCTGTCGCTGCTTCTGTCGCTGGCGTTGTCGGAACATGAT
>JABDOU010000134.1 GCA_013043085.1 Acidimicrobiia bacterium | reverse complement strand
CGGATTCCCTGTTGGGTGTGCATCCGCTGCATCCAGGTCGCAACCCTCATCTGAAACGGAGATAGGATCGCCTGGAATCGACGACCGGTTGGTCCGGGCTTCGGCGGTCGTGGCGTTGCATCGATCATGAGAACCGCCATCCCCGTTGCCTCGGCGAAGTCAGGGTCGACCCAGCTCTGCCATGGCCTCGATCGCGATGAGATCGCTCTTCGCCTGATTGGCATCGGAAGACGGTCGACGAGGGCCGGGCGCACAACGTCGAGCCACAGAGCCGAGCCAGTCGACCTTCTTCCCATATGAGAGAGCTCGAGCATGAGGCGCGACCAGCCTCCCTCGATGAACATCGACCACGGATCATGGATATCCGAACCTACGACGAGATCGCCGCGGTTGCCGAGCATCATCGACTCAACGTTGTCTCCGGCCGCCCTGGAGATCGTACGCGCCAGCAGAGGTTGATAGTGCCCGTAGAGCGGGTCATTCTCATCAGGACCTGACGGGAAGTCGGCCAGCGGCGGGGTTTGCTCTGCATCGACATCGACCACGGGAATTCCGAGTGCAGAGGCCAGCGGACCACTGACGGCTCGTTCGTCGGCCTCGGGCGTCTCCGTGTAGGCGAAGCTCCACGCTTTGATCGAGTTCGGAAGCCGAAACTGATCGCGAGTCCTGGCAGCTGCGGCAGCAAGCGTTGCTGAATCGAGGCCGCCGCTGAGCATGATTCCTGCGTTTTCGACCGGAAGGCGAGCTTTCACCGAGTTCTGGAGCAGCCAGGCGAGGTTTTCTGCGGCCTCCATCTGGTCGGTCGGTGTACCGGCTTGCGGTTCGAGGTTCCAGAATCGGTTCGAGTGGAACCCGTCGCGATCGATCGCCACAATATGCGCCGGCTCTACCTGATGGATGCCCTCAAAAAACGTCCACGAAAGATTCAGAACTGCGCCGGCGAGGTGACCTCCGACGGCCCGCTCATGGATTTGCCTCGGCATCAGGCCTGTCGCGAGGACGTGGGTTGGCTCACTTGCGAAGAGAAGTAGTCCGTCTGCGTAATAGAAGACAAGCGGTCTCATCGACATGGGATCACGAGCGGCAAGGGCGAGATTCTTTTTGCTATCGATGAGTACGACTGCGAAATCTCCGTCGAGTGACGCCCGGGTCAGCGTGTCGTGTTGCTCGTAGTCCGAGAGCAACGCTTGCCCGGCCGTCTGGCCAGGTTGTGCCGAATCCAATCTGGCGTCTGCGACCACGACGACAGTGCCGTCCCTGGACCAGGTGAGCGAAGGTTTCTCAACGGCTATCGGCACCGAATAGATCTGCAACTTCTCATTGCTGTCGCGCACCACGGTTCCATCGTTCGGACCTGTGGCAGCACGCACCATCCGTTCGACCAGCGAGCTATCGATTCGCCTGCCGCGAAGATCTACGATGCCGCCGATCCCTGCCATCCCATCAAACTAGGTTCAAGATCTCGACGAGGAACACGAATCCGATCGAATTGGCGTTTGCAAAAAGCATGAAACGGTATCGTCTCTATGGATATACGGTTGCAACGGATTTCCCGTTTGCGAATCGTCTACTGCCTGGTGTTGATGAGCCGGACCTGTATTTCGGCATGGCACAAGGGCCGCTTCTTCCCGACCCGGCATTCACACTCGTCTTCCAGACCGAACCACCGTTGTACGACGGCAAGGCTGAGCTCTATGTATACGAAGGTCCCGAGCGATCCTTCATCTTCGAGTTCACGGGTGCGACGCGATTTCAGTTGTCACCAACCGAGATCCTCTTTGAGGTGCTCGACTACGAGTGGGCATTCCTGACTGAGATCTATTTCCTGGGCATCGTGATGAGTAGCTGGCTCGAGCTGGCAGGCACCATTGCTCTCCACGCCTCCTCCGTCGTCATCGACGGCAGTGCCGTGGCGTTCATTGGATTGAATCAAGCCGGTAAGAGCACGCTCGCTGCCTCGCTCATGGTGCGAGGGCACCCGCTCCTTACCGATGACGTCCTGGCGATTCGAGATACGGCCGCGGGTTTTGTGGCGTTTCCCGGGTATCCACAAATGCGGATGTGGCCAGAAACGGCACAGGTCTTTGGTCTGGACCCGGGCAAGCTCCCTCAGGTGCATCGCGAGTTCGACAAGGTTCGGGTACCGATCGGAAGGGGAGGGATCGGAGCCATGCGGGAGGAACCCGCCTCCCTGGCTTCTATTTTCATCCTCGATCGACGGGACGACACAACGAAGGTGACGTTCGGGCCGACCGCATCCGGCGAGGCGATGACGCATGTACTTCGCACGTCTTTCGCGGGCCTGGTGCTCGGAGGTCTCGGCGTGAATCAGGAACGGTTGCCGAAGCTCGCCGAACTGGTGCATCAGGTCTCGATCACGAATCTCTTATATCCTTCGCGAATGGATGGCCTGGTCCCGCTTCTCGAAGCTGTTGAAAGCCGTGTCCGTGGGCGAATATAGCGTCTACCACTTCGGCGACATGCTTGCCGACCCGGGTCGAGTCGACGCTTATCTTCAAGCACTGCACCAAGCGGTGCGACCGGGCTCGATCGTGCTCGATTTGGGCACCGGTACCGGATTCTTCGCCCTCAAAGCATGTGACTTTGGGGCGTCAAAGGTCTATGCAATTGATCCCAATTCGTCGATTGAATTGGCGAGGGAGCTCGCAGCAGCGAACGGACGAGCCGAGCAGATCGAGTTCATCCAAGCCATGAGCACCGATGTTGAATTGCCGGAACAGGTAGATCTCATTATCTCGGATCTCAGGGGAATAACGCCTCTCTACGGTCGCCATATTGATTCCATCAGCGACGCCCGCGATCGCTTTCTCAGCGAAGGCGGAACGTTGATACCTCTCCGAGACGAACTGTGGTGTGCTCCCGTAAGGACGCAAGCAGGACTTGAGCCATACTCGGTATGGACCTCAGAGTTTCATGGCCTCGACATGTCTGCTGGGTCCAAGTATGCCCGCAACGTGTGGAATGCTCCTCGCATCCAATCGAGCGACCTCACGGCGATGCCGCAGCGCTGGTCGGTGCTGGACTACGAAACGATTTCAGACGTCAATGTGTCTGGATCGGTGTCGTGGAGGGGTGAGGATGCGTTCGCGGCCGATGGGCTGTGTTTGTGGTTCGAAGCGATCCTGTCGGAGAATGCTTCTTTTACCAGCGGCCCAACCCGCCCAGGTGGTCCCACGAGAACGGCTAACACGTACCGTCGAGCATTTTATCCATTCCTCGAGAGTGTTCAGGTCGAGCCGGGCGATGAGCTTTCTGTGTCAATCCGTGGCCAGAGAACCGATGGGTTGGGTGGGGACTACAGCTGGCGGTGGACCACAACCTTGTCCGATCGGGCTGGAATCGTCAAAGCCGCGTTCGATCAGTCAACGCTTCTCTCGATGCCGATCTCCAGGAGCAAGGCTCGCTAGCTACCTAGATGATCTGGACCAGGCCCCTCGACTCGAGGTCAACAACCAATTCCCGGATATCGTTCGCCAGCGTCTCCACGTTCACTTCATAAAGTGACGCTAGATGTTCCCGGGCCTCGGCCAACGAGTCTGCCTCGGCGATGGCCTTCCACATGTCCAGAGCGACGCCATCGAGTGAGTAGTAGACCTCGCTGCCCATGTGAAGAATGACGGCTTCGCCATCCGGGAGTTCCTGCAAAAGGGCGTCTGATACGAGTACTACGTTCCTGGTCTCGTCCAATGGATCCCATCCTTTGTAATCGTCAGTCAAAAACTCTTCCGTCTGGGTCACCTGCGAATGCGATGTACTCCGAGGCTACCTCCGGGTCGTCGTTGACCACTTGACCTTGAACCTCTACCCACGCATGGAACACCGGGCTGTTCGGTGTCTTCTTCACGCCGAGTCGCAGGTCGGAGGAAATGCTCATCCTCGACAGCAAGATCGCCGATGTCAGGGATCGGGCAAGGCAGTTCGGATGTCCGAGCGAGTACTTCGAAGCAACTGCCACGAGTACGGCTGCACGTCGAGCAGTTTCAAGGTTTGAAGTCTCGTCTCGATTCGGGACGTCTGGGGTCTTTCTGACCAGCAGATGACGGATACGCTGAAATCCCATGAGACGAAAGCCGATACGAACGAGATGGAGCAGCCACCAGGCCCGGATGAGGAGATTTCGATCCTGTTTGTCTAGACCGGTGGCGAACATCCTGCCTCGACTCAGCCAACGGCGAATGATCATGAAAACAGCGTATCCGGCCCGAGTGCGTTCGACGAGGAATCAAGGACGCTCATTGCATAGGCTGATAC
>JABDOU010000121.1 GCA_013043085.1 Acidimicrobiia bacterium | reverse complement strand
GACATCGGTACACGTATCACATGGGTCATGCGAACAGGCTAAAGAGAATCCATTGAGCAACGCCAGACCTATGCCCTAACATTCGGCGGCCGTGAAACCCCTTGACCTCTCCACCAGTGCCGCGCTTGGCGGCCCGGCCTGGCTCATCGCCAGCCGGGCAGCAGCCGCAAACGCGTTCTCGAACGCGGCAATGCCCGATCCGCAGCTGGAGCAGTGGCGTTACGTCGATCTCGAGTTCGATATCGCCGACTACCACCTGGCCGACGCTCCTGGCGATGCCCGCTACGAGGCCGAGGCAGGCCACACTGCGGGACGGGCTCTGATCGTGGACGGTTTCATACGCGACATCGACGGCTTCAGCCGACTCAGCGAGTTGTCCGCCGCCCCTTCTTCACCCGATATCGACACCGCCGCCGACGTTTTTGCGATCGCTCATTCGGCGTTTGTTGACGACGGGGTAGTGCTCCACCTGGAACGGGGCCAAACGGAAAGCGACACATATCTGGTCGAGGTGGTCGCAACCCGCGACGGAACAGTGAGCTTTCCAAGCTTCACAGTCGTCGCAGAACAGAGTTCAGAGTCGTCCATTCTTGTCTTCTGTCGGTCGGACGATGATGTAGACGCAATAGTGATCCCGCGCATCACTATCGATGCTGGTCCGGCGGCAAATGTGAACGTCACGATCGTTCAAGAATGGGGCGACGCGACACGGGCACTTGCCCAACTGCATACATCGATAGAACGCGACGCACGAGTTCACCTTGGCGAAGTCGGACTCGGCGGCGTCTACTCGCGGTTGTTCTTCACCGTCGACCTCGAGGGCTCGGGAGCTCATTCAGAAATCACCGGTTTGTATTTCGGCGATGAGGACCAGACGCTCGATTATCGGGCGACGATCAATCATCAGGCTCCGCGCACCACGTCAAACATGTTTCTGAAGGGGGCGGTTGAAGGGTCTGCCCACTCGGTCTTCACCGGCATGATCCGCATAGAGGAAGAAGCTCAGCAGACCAACGCCCACCAAACCAACCGCAATCTCGTGTTGTCACGTGATGCATCGGCCGAATCAGTACCCAACCTCGAAATACTCGCGAACGACGTTGCCTGCGGCCACGCCTCAACTGTTGGCCCACTCGATGAAGAGCAACGCTATTACCTCACGAGTCGCGGGCTTGATCGCGATCGAGCCGACCGGCTGCAGGTTCGAGGATTCTTCGAAGAAGCGATTGGGCGCCTTCCCAATCAGGCAGTTGCCCCGGGTATTCGCAAGATCGTCGCAACCAAATACGCCGAGGCACAGGCGGCAGGCCGAGCATGAGCGAACGCATAGACGCTGGATCAGTCGCCGACTACGAGAATGAGGTTGGCAAACGATTCGAGCAATTCGGCCATCGAATAGCAGTCTTCAAAATTGGCGACACTTTTTACGCGCTCGGGGACCGCTGTTCGCACGCAGAGGCAAGCCTGTCCGAGGGTGAAATCTGGGACGGCGCCGTCGAATGTCCACGGCACGGATCAGCATTCGACCTCGAAACGGGCCAGCCAAACGCGTTGCCTGCTACCAAGCCTGTGCCGTCGTATGCGGTCATCGTCGAGGATGGCAACGTCTATCTAGAAGTCGAGCCCCGGGAAGAAGAAGAATGAACGCGTTGGAAATCAAGAATCTCACTGCCTCCATAGGAGAAATCAACATTCTCAAAGGCTTGGATCTCGAGGTTCCAAATGGCGCTCTGCACGTCATCATGGGTCCCAACGGGTCCGGGAAGTCAACGCTGTGCCACGTCCTCACCGGGAAAGAGGAATATGAGGCGTCCGGTTCCGTAAAAGTCCAGGGTGTCGAAGTACTCGGTATCCCGACGCACGAGCGCGCAGGCGCCGGAATCGTGCAGGCTTTCCAGTATCCCGTTGAGATCCCCGGGGTAACCCTTCGCGACTTGATGGAGGAGCTGGCAGGCGACCAACCGGATCCCGACGCTTTCTGGGTACGAGTCGAAAAGAAGCGCGACGAGATCAAGGTCGGTCGCTTCATGGATCGAGCAATAAATCTCGGGCTATCCGGTGGTGAGAAGAAACGATCGGAGATCTTTCAGATTTCGGTACTCGATCCGGTAGTTGCCGTTCTCGATGAGATCGACTCGGGCCTCGATGTGGATGCCGTTCGGGAGGTAGCAGAAGCCGTAGAAGCAATGCGCACCGACGATCTGGCTGTCCTGCTGATCACGCACTACGACCGCATTTTGCGTTATCTCAAACCCGACCGTATTCATGTGATGATGGACGGCCGGATCGCGCGTTCGGGAGGCCCCGAGCTTGCACGAGAACTCGAGGGCACCGGTTACGAGGCTTTTCGGGCAATTGCAGAGAGTTAGGCGATCAGCTCCGTCGCGCGCTTGAACACATCGTCGATCATGTCGGGTGTGAGCCTGCCTGTGAACGTGTTTTGCTGAGACGGGTGGTAACACCCGATGATCCAGGGGCCTCCTACCTTCGAGAGGTCCACTTCGGCTCCGTGCCCGAACCGCGGCCTGGGACGAGGCATGTCGAGCCCGGTTTCTGCCAGCAGGCGCCACGTCTCTAGAAAGGCGATGCCACCGAGACAGACGATCACCTGTGCGCGCTGTAACAGCTCCCATTCAGCCATGAGCCAGGAACGACAATTTGCTTTCTCGTCAGCGGTTGGCTTGTTGTCAGGAGGTGCGCACTTGACCGGCGAGGTCACATAGGCGTTCTTCAGCACGAGGCCGTCATCGATGTGTGTCGAGCTCGCCTGGTTGGCGAAACCAGTGCGATAAAGCGAGGCGAAGAGAAAGTCCCCAGACCGGTCGCCGGTGAACATGCGGCCAGTCCGGTTGGCTCCATGAGCTGCCGGCGCAAGCCCCACGACTGTCAACTCGGCATCGAGAGATCCAAAGCCAGGGACCGGGCGACCCCAGTACTCATCATCTCGATATGCCGCCCGTTTGGTTTCAGCCACTTCCTCGCGCCAGGAAACGAGACGGGGACAGCGGCGGCAATCGGTGAGATCACTCAGATTCAGCGGGTTCAAAAGCACTTTCGGAATAGTTGCCGGACGCATTCCACAGGATCCATCCGTCTGCTCTCGACTCGGCAGCATCAATCTGGGCCCTAACGGTCGCGGGTGAATGGGTGCTCGTACACCCTTCCCGACGAAGCGGGCCGGAAAGGAACCCGAAGTCCTCCAGCCACGGGCGCAGAATCGCCGGTCCGTCGAGTCGATCGGCTACGTCGTCGAGAGCGAAGGCAACTACCTGACCAGGAAACTCGTTTGGGCACCGGTAGCCAAACCAACCACTGTCGTAGTGACTGGCGTAGACCATCGGGCTGAGGACGTCGACGGACCAGGAAAGTTCCTCGATCCGCTGTCCAAGGCCCTGGTCGTCAGGAGTGCTCAGGACAACCGAGAAGATGTCGGCTGCCACAGCGCAACCCAGCGGGTTGAGGATCGTTCGCGCCTCCTGCAGGAATCCCGCGATCATCCCAACCCTGTGATTTTCATCGTATCCGGTGGAAAACACCGCAGACTCGAGATCACCGTCGGTAGGAAATCGGACGTAGTCGAATTGGATCTCGTCGAAGCCCGCCTCACACAATTCGGTTGCCAGGTCGAGTGGATACGTCCATGCGCCCTCATTGCTCGGATCCAACCACGCCTGGCCGCCGCTGTCCTCCCACACCCCGCCTGTCGTCGCCTGGACGGCGATTTCCGGAAACGCTCGAGCGTATTTGTCGTCCTTGAATGTCACAATCCGCGTTATTGCGTATATATCTGACGCCTGCAGATCGGCAATGGCGGCAGCCACATCAAACGTCGAACCAACGGCACCGGCGAGATATGCGTCTTCGTTGTTCGTTCCGTAGAACACTTGCCCACCTTCGTCCTTGGCATCAACAACAATCGCGTTCAACTCAGTTGCGGAAACCAACGCAAGCAGCTCATCCCACTCCTCGGCGCCGGTTCCAGGTCCGGTTGACCGCACGGAGCGAATCAACCGGGGCTCGAGCGCCAACGCAACCACATCACTATCACCCTTCCAGGCGACCTCGGCTGGCATGTATCCCGGCCGCTCCACCTGGACCAGTCCCGGATCGGCACGCTCGATGACAAAACGTCCTCTCTGGTCTGATCGCACACTCACGCCGCGGAGCACCACGTTTGCGTCCGGTAATGGTGTTCCCCGCGCATTCGACACGGTTCCGGTCAGGATGACCGGATCGAGGTTGAGTTCGATCCGGCGTTCAGTGGGAAGGTGAGCGACGACCTCGGTGACGGGATGGAATCCGGGTGCAGAAAGGCTCACCGTGACGGCCCGGTCGGGCCAGGCCGAAAACGCCGACCCCTCGTGATTGGTCGGCACCGTCGTCCCCGAGTAGTCGACGATCACGCCTGGCAGCGGAACGCCGGTCTCATCGAGAACCGCTACTTCGAGCTGCGGTATTTCTGGGGCTGGAAGAATCGGATCGCCCACGACCACCAACGATGGACCCGCACATGCCGAAAGACTCGCGCCGAAGAGCATGAGGATCCACACTCCGATTCGAGGCCTGACGAGTGTTGCCATAGCGACCCTCATAGATACAAACCACTGAGACAACCATTTGAGAGAATTAAACACTGACACGA
Organism: Acidimicrobiia bacterium; assembly: GCA_013043085.1. Lineage (GTDB taxonomy): Bacteria > Actinomycetota > Acidimicrobiia > Spongiisociales > SHLN01 > JABDOU01. Next base: position 3,457 of record JABDOU010000121.1, on the reverse strand, counting down.
CTTCACAAAAGGGAAAGAGAGCGGCACACCTGGAGCCGAAACGTACGCTACCAGCGCCCTCACCCCGACAGCAATGGAGTTTTTGGATCGCGGGGCGACAGTATTTCGGTTCTGGCAATCATTGTGTTAGTTTTCCGACTGGAAGTCGGAATCAGGGTGGCCACGATGAGACTCCAATCAGACGGCCAACGTAGGGACCTTCCGCAAGGTCAGTTGCGTCGAGTACGGACCGCTAACCACGGTGCGCTCTTTCGCTCGGGTACGCACCGCTCCCTTGGGCCCGCCCATTCTTCGTATGGCTCACTGCACCGATCTTCTCCCCAGGAGCGCATATGGTTTACGAGGCTCTCATGACGCGACCCGGCGCTGATCTCGTCGGTCAATATCTCGATCAGCTCGCTCCTCATGACCTCCTTTCCGCATCCGACGAGGTCACCCTGGCTCGCCAAATCGAAGCCGGAGTTGCCGCAGAACAGGAACTCAGAAGCGGGGTTCGATCTGCAAAACGAAAAAAGGAACTCGAAGCCACCGTTCGAACGGCTGCTCTCGCAAAGGATGAGTTCATCAGCAGCAACCTCAGACTCGTTGTATCAATTGCGAAGCGTTACTCCGGAAGGGGCCTCGACCTCGTCGATCTGATCCAGGAAGGAAATCTTGGGCTCATCCGGGCGGTCGAGAAATTCGACTGGCGCAAAGGCTTCAAGTTTTCCACGTACGCGACCTGGTGGATTCGGCAAGCAATCAGTCGAGGGCTCGGCAACCAGGCCCGGACGATCCGAATTCCGGTACACCTCGTGGATACCGTGCGACAGGTGAGGGAACAGATGCAGATGCTATCGGTGGAGTTCGGTCGGTCACCAACTCCTGACGAATTGGCCGATTACCTTGGCCTGGATCTCGAAAAAGTAATGGCCGCCCTGGAAATCCCCGTGGATACAGTGTCACTCGAGCGCCCCGTAGGTACCGACGGCACCAGCGAATTGGCCGACTTCATAGAAGACCACGAAGCCGACGATCCCTTCGAAAATGCGGCTGCCGAAGATCGCTGTAACCGTCTGCGAGCCGCAGTTGAGGGACTGGATGACATGGAAGCCACGATCGTGAAAATGCATTACGGCCTCGAGGGCACCGAACCACAATCCTTCTCCGACATAGGGCGCTGCTACGGAATAACCCGTGAGCGCGTGCGCCAGATCGAGCGGCGTGCGCTCGGCAAGCTTCGCCAACCGACCAAAATTCAGCAGCTGCAACATCTGATTTAGGCCTAGGCTCGGCGGATGCCCGTTGACCTCGCCGGATTCATCACGTTTCTCAAAGAGCACGCCATGGAACACGGTTTCCACGTCCACGACGAGCGTCATTTCCTGGAGACGTATTCACTCCGCCAGTCATGGGAGATTGATCTCCACCCGGAATCGGCATGCAATGGGCCCCTTGACCTCAACCTGGCATTTCACATCGAACCGCGTGTTTTGTTGGCTGCAGAAGATGCAGGAGTGGAGGACGCTGAGCTACCCGACGACGAGTTTCCGGTGCCATTGCTCTTCAACTGGAGGCTGCCGGCGCTTGACAACCCGCCTGATCTCGTGATGCTCGCAACCGAGCTGGCCGGTATCGGTGGGGTTAACGTCCCTATCGAGGTTTCGGGTGTGGATTCATTCGGTCCGCTCTCGGCCGGGCCTCTGCGAGAGCTGTCTCTGACCGGAACTGTGACAATTCCCATTGCGAAGCTGATGTACGACCCCGATTCGCTTTGTGAAATGCTCGATCGAGCACGCGAAGTGAGCAACTTCCTCGTCGAGGTCGTTGACGGATGGGGACCGCTACCACCCGAGCCGGAGATTCAGCCCATGCAGTGACTGGCAGGATCAACGGTCTGAGATCCTGGATCACCTGCCCATGAATAGCGGACGATCACTGGAGACCTGCTGGTCTCCCAGTTGGGAATCGTGACAACACCATTCGTTTCGGGAAGCTGTGATCCGTTCTCATCGACGATCGTGATCGAGTCGGTCAGTCGACCACCTCTGACCGAGAAGCTCCCCACCTCGCAGTCGAAACCTTCAACCGCAATGATGAAAGACGGATTCTGGATCGTAGAGGTGGGCGCCGCTTCCTGCGGGGCGTTCCATGCCACATAGAACCCGGAGATCACGAGAACAAGTCCGAGCAGCAGAACAACCATGTTCTGAAATGGCATGGCGCGATCCACTGTTACTTACCTCGCGAACGGCCCTTGGGCGGCTCCTGCGGCTCTCGAAGTTTGGTGCGCATCCGATCAACTGCGTTTTGTGTGTCGCGATGACGTTCTTCCGCGTCCGCCAACGTTGACTCTGCCTTCTTGAGGATCTCATTGGCTCTGGCTTTGGCTCTCGCAAGAATCCTTGTCGCCTGAGAGTCGGCGTCCTGGACCAATCGCTCACGGGCCTCAACTCGCGCCATGCGCTCATCGATATCCGAGATCGCCGCCCGTGAAGCTGCGATGATTTCTTCCGCTTCCTGTTCTGCTGCAGCCCGGCGTTCGGCAGCCTTGGCTTCGGCCCGCTGTACGATGTCGGCCGATTCCGACTTGAGACGTTCGATCCGATCCTGGGCGTCCTGTAATTCTTCAAGGACGTCTTTCTTGGCAATCTCAGCCTTCCGAGCGGCCTCGGCATCAGCCTCGGCCACCATGCGAGATGCGCGTTCAGACGCCGTCGCCAGCAGCTGACCAGCCTCTTGCTTGGCTTTCGCCAACGCTACGTCGGCCTCTTTCTGGCGCTCCTGAGCAACGCGTTCGAGGTGTTCTGTGGCCTCCCTGGCTTTGCCGATGGCACCTTTGGCATCTTCGCGTGCTTTCATAGCAGCGCTCTGGGCTTCTTCGACCTTTGCTTGAACGGAAGCAAGCGCTTCTCGCTGAGTCTTCTCAGCGGCCGCGTTCGCTTGTTCACGAGAACGAGCGACAACATCTTCTGCTTCGGCCCGGGCCCGTTGACGTAGCGCCTCTGCTTCCGCAGTTGCATTGGCGAGCTCTTCCTTGGCCTTTGCGGAAGCAGCCTCGGTGTCGGCGCTGATATTTTCTACGCTCGACCTGGCATCCTCGACTATTGCTGCGGCCTCCTGCTGTGCAGCTTCGCGAACGGAGTTGGCTTCCTCTGCGGCGGCATTTCGAATCGAGATGGCTCCTTCTCGATCTTTCTCTGCCTCGGCGCGAAGATCGATAAGCTCGGACTCTGCATCCGCCTTGGCCTTCTCGAGCACTGACGCAGCGTCCTCCGCTGCCTGGTCAGAGATCGCCTTTGCAGCGATCCTCGCCTCATCGAGAGCTGTATCAGCCTGGCTTCTCAGCTTTTCAGCTTCCTCGGTGGCGGCCGCGAGCGCTGCTTGTGCTTCACTTCGTTGCTTGTCCGCGTCGGCTTTGGCCTGAGCAGACAACTTCTCGATCTCGGTAACTGCCTCGTCGGCAGCAGCATGCTTG
>JABDOU010000113.1 GCA_013043085.1 Acidimicrobiia bacterium | reverse complement strand
CTTCGCAGGCGTAACCGAACCGATCCCGTTCGTCGAACCCATCAAGACGTAATCGGAAATACCGCTGAGAACGCGAAAATCATACTTAGCTATGGAACCTCTATTTCGGAGGTACGTCCATGGCAGCGCCATACTCTGCCGAGCTCGGGCTCGGTTCCGGCTTCGGCAATCGCACATCCTGGCTCACAGACACTCCTGCCCGATTCCTGGCAGTTCTCGTAGTACCGGTTGTTGTAGCCGGTGCAGTTGTTGCCGCAATCAAACCACCCAACCCGGCCACACTCTTGACCCCATCCGGAACGGGAGCGCTGGTTGTTACGCTCGGCTCAGCGGCAACCCAGGTGAGCGGATACGACTTCTCCACCGACAGCCCGGTAGAGATCACACTCATCACGGCCGCCTCCACGGCATCGGAGTCTTTGACGACTTCGACCGGCGCCTTCCGGTTCGCGCCCGCAACGCCTCCTAGTCCAGGCGACCGGATCATCGCCCACGACGGGACGTCAACTGCCGTGATCGAAATCCCTGCATTGTCTGTCATCGCGACAAGCACCTCGATAACCGGAACCGCGACTCCAGGGACCACCGTCATGCTCAGTCTCGACCAGCCCGGCCTCGGAATGGTGGAAGCCCTGCTCAATGTGCCTCCGTCGGGTACCTGGTCATGGTCCCCAACCATCAAGGTGACAGAATCGTCGAACATCTACGTTGCAACCGAGGTCGATGGCGGAAGTACGGTTGAGGTCAACCTCACGGGAGCCGAGGCGATGGGTGGATTCGGTCTCGGGTGATTTAGGATCCGGCCATGCTCCTTTTCGAAGGCGTGGGCGTCGCCCTTCTGACCATCTTCAACGCCGATCTCTCAATCGACACCGGAGCAAGCGCGCATCTGGCCGAAGCCCTCGTGCAACACGGAGTAGCCGCTGTAATCGTTTCTGGAACCACCGGCGAGGCGTTTTCACTTGATCGCCGGGAGCGAATCGACTTGATCAAGGCCGTGAAGGCTGCGGTCAACGTTCCGGTGATTGCCGGTACCGGCGCCCCCTCGATCATGCAGGCAGAGATCCTGACGAAAGACGCTCATCAGGTAGGTGCCGATGGGATGCTGGCATTGACGCCGGCTGGCACAGTCGATCCCCGTCCGTACTACGCGGCACTCCGTGCGGCCGCCGGTTCCCGGTGGCTGGGCGGATACCACTTTCCCGCCATTGCAGCTCCTGGCATCGAGCTCGAGCTGCTCGACGAGCTCGAAATCGACGCATGCAAGGACTCAACAGGCGATGCAGGCCGGTTGCTGGCAGAGGTCACGGCGCATACGACCCCGATCTATCCGGGCAGCTCTGCACTCGTGCTCATGGCCGGTCAGCTCGGCACGCCCGGAGTGATCCTGGCCGCGGCCAACGCGGCTCCCGATCTTTGTGTACGGGCCTTCGGCGGCGACGTGGAGGCCTTCAAAGAACTGGCTCCAATGCACGCCGCAACGGGCAGACGGCATCCGCACGGCATCAAGGCGGCAGCCGCCGAACGATTTGGTGTTGCCGACTTCGTCCGGATCGCTTAGGTACTCAGCCCGTTCGGCGCCTTGTTCGGACGCGGGTCGGCTCGGTGCGAACCTCGCCACCCAGGCGTGCAGCGATCTCGTCCGGCGTGGTGGGCCCTCCGGCTGCGTGGGCGTCGACCGCCGAGCGTATGGCGGCAATATGGGCAGGCCCCGACCCACAACACGATCCGATGATCCGGGCTCCAGCCCGTGCAGCCATTTCCACGTAGTCGGCCATCGCAGTCGGCGCTGTCGGATAGGACAGCACTCCATCGGAGTACAGAGGAATACCGCAGTTAGTTTTCGCAACCACCACGAGATCAGTCTTGGTCCCGGCTCCACGCATATCGAGCGCAGCCTGGACGACATCTGACGGGCCGATACCGCAGTTGGCGCCAAGCCCGATCGGCGCCGGTCTCTGCGCCCGTGCCCACTCGGCGACCTCCTTCGGTCGCACTCCCATCATGGTTCGTCCATTGGTGTCAAAACTCATAGTCACCACTGTTGGCAGCGCAACTGTGTTCGCGGCATCAAGCGCGGCCTGGGCTTCTTCGATGCTTGACAACGTCTCGATCCAGATCACGTCCACGCCGGCATCAGCCACTGCTGCAATCTGTTCAGAGAAAGCGGTAAACCCTTCGTCATAGGAAAGCGGCCCGACCGGCTCATACAAATCACCGGTCGGTCCAACGCTCGCTGCGACGGCCACCGGACGATCAGCAGCGTCGGCAGCTGCTCGAGCGATCGCCACCGCCGCTTGATTGAGCTCGGCAACTCTCCCCTCAGCCTTATGCAGCTTCAGCCGACATCGATTTCCTCCAAACGTGTTGGTGAGGATGATGTCAGCGCCTGCCTCGATGAACTGGCGGTGAACCTTGCCGATCAGATCCGGTTCCTCGACATTGAGAAACTCCGGACAGCCGCCGCTTTCGAGCCCGAGATCAAACAAGGAGGTTCCCATGGCGCCATCGGCAACCAGGATCGGATGCGTGTCGAGAAGGTTGGTGAATATGGAGCTGCTCATGGTTCTCCTAAAGGTTGGAGTTATGAAGCAGGTAGAGCGGGGGTCGGCCGCTTTAGCTGCATTTGTAACGCGCCCGCAAGCTGACAATCAAATCTGGCGCTGACAAGAACACTAGCCACGGTCCACTCAGGCGCGGCGTCGTTTCACTTCCTCTATCAAGGCAGGAACCACATCATGGAGATCCGCCACGATGGCGTAGTCGGCTTTGGTGACCATCGGGGCATCTTTGTCGGTGTTGATGGCAATAACCGTCTTTGCATTCATCATTCCCACCCAATGCTGGATTGCACCGCTGATGCCACACGCGAGATAAACATCCGGCGCCACGACCGTACCGGTCTGACCCACCTGGTCACGATGGTTACGCCACCCGTTGTTTGTCACAACCCGGGAGCAGCCGACCTTGCCTCCGACGAGATCTGCCAACTCTTCGAGCATGTCAAAGGCCTCAGCCGAACCCATGCCCCTGCCGCCGCTCACGACAATCGGTGCTGTCGCGAGGGTTATACCCTCAGCGGTGGTCACCCGATCCTTGATCATGGTGACCGTTGCAGACTCGTCCAGTTCTATCGGCTGCTCGACCACCGTGCCACTCGCCCCCGCTCCTCCGGTTGCCTCTATGGAATGCGGCGAGATCGTATACAGCAGCATCGGTTCTTCGAACGCGGCCAGCTCATGCAACGAACCACCCCATTGAAGCCGCAACACCTCACCGGGTTTGGCGAGTTCCAGCACATTCGCAGCCATCGGTAGATCCAGTCTGGCGGCAAGTTGGGCAATGACCTCGTTCCCGCGATCGGTGCCCGCCGCCAGAACCTCGGTGGCGCCGGCTGCCCCAACGACCTGGGCGAGCGCATCGGCCCACGCATCCGGTCCATAATCAGCGAGGAGCTCATTGGTGGCAATCGTGATGTGCGAGGCTCCGTAGCCTCCGAGCCCGGCAGCCGCCTGATCCGCACCCTCCCCAACGACGACCGCCGTAACGTCACCGCGGGTCCGCGCGAAGGTCAGCGCCTCCAGCGACGCCGGCTCGACCTCGCCACGATCGTGTTCGACTAGAACGAACACGCTCACAGAATGCCTGCTTCCTCGAGCACATCGACAAGAGCGGGAGCTGCCTCCGGGCCGGTTCCCAGGATCACGGTGGTAGTCGTCTGCTGCGGTGGAGTCAGCAGCCTTATCAGCTCGGGACCGCCTGGCCGATGCTCCGGAATCGAGGAAACAACTTCTTTCTTCTTCGCGGCCATACGTCCTTTGAGCGTGGGATAGCGCGGCAGATTGATTCCCTCCTTGATGCCGAGGACGGCCGGGAGTGGAAGCTCGAAGACCTCATTGGACGTAGCGGTTTCGCGTCTGGCGGTCACGACGCCATTACTGACCGCCACGCCCTTGATGCCATTGACCATGGGGCGGCCTAATGCACGGGCAACCCGTATACCCACCTGGTATCCACCGCTGTCGGCCGACTCATTGCCAAAGAAGATCAGATCGAATGGTCCGTCCGTCTCCAGCTCTCCGATGCCGGCCGTCAACGCGCGAGCGGTGGCCATTGGATCCCAGGCCGAGCCATCTGTCGGCATCAAGAATGCTGCGTCGGCTCCGACTGCGAGCGCCGAGCGCAGTTGCTCCTCTGCGGCAGCCGGTCCCAACGTCAATACCGTGACAGAGCCATCGTGTTGCTCAGCTTGCTGCACAGCCTCCTCGACGGCGCACTCCTCATGCGGACTGATGGTGAAGCCCAGATTCGTCGGGTCTATGGCCTGCGCATCGCCGGTCAAGTTGATCTTGGCCCCGGGGGCCGGGACCCGTTTGATGCAAACCAGAATCCGCATCGTCAGAGCTTCATCCGGCTGTCGTCTGGATCAAACAAGGGCGTTGAACCGGCAACAGCTACCTTGATCGGATATAGCTCGTTCATGTACATCACCGAGAAGTCGTCTCCCTCGACGGCCAGATCGCTCGGGAGATAGCCGAGCAAGAGATACTTGCCGACAGATGGGCCGGCCCCCGCTGTCGTAACGTACGATGGCCGTCCTTTGGAGTCGACGATGCGCTCGCCACCGGCAGTGAGAATCGGCTCATTGCCAGACGGGAAGCGCTCGATACCTGCAGCCGAAGTCTGGTCCTCCATCGTGAACGTACAGAGCACAGCTGCCGGGCCTTCTTCTCGCGCCTTCAGATAGGCCTCTTTGCCGATGAAGTCGGCCGATTTGACCCTTGGTCGCGCCAGGCCGGCTTCAACCGGCGTGTACTCGGACTCCAGCTCGGCCCCCATGAGACGGTATCCCTTTTCGATCCGACCGGTGTTGCCATAGACCCCTCCCCCGACAGGACGAACGTTGTGTGCCTGACCCGCTTCCCAGACGGTGTCCCACAGTTGAAGTCCACGCTCCATCGGAACATAGATTTCCCATCCCAGATCCCCGACATAACTGATACGAAACATCAGTGCCTTGATGCCGCCGATGGTCACTTCCCTGGTCCTGCCGTACGGAAGCGCCTCGTTGGATATGTCGTCTTCGGTAACCGACTCCATGAGCGCTCGCGCGGCCGGTCCCCACACACCAAGGGTGGCGATCGCCGACGTCTTGTCTTCAAAGTTGACGGAACCGTCTTCGGGAAGATTCTTCTTGAACCAGTACGAGTCCCGGCCGCCGTCACCGCCGCCGGTGACAATGCGGTAATGCTCCTCTCCCAGTCGCATGATCGTGAGGTCCGATCGGAATCCGCCGTCATGCGTGAGAATGGGCGTATACACGGCCCGGCCCACCTCGACGTCGCATTGATTTACAGCCATATGCTGGATGTAATCGACTACGCCCGGGCCTGTGACGTCGAAGATGGCAAACGCGCTGAGGTCGACCATGCCTACATGCTCACGGAGATGGAGGTGTTCGGCATTGATGATCGGTGAATACCACCGTGCATCCCACTCATGCTCACGTGTTGGGATGCGGTCCGCATTGGTCTCGACCAGGTCCCGGTTGCTCTCGTACCACTGCGGTCGCTCCCACCCTCCCGCTTCGAAGAACACGGCCCCCAGCTCCCGTTCACGGACGTAGAAGGGACTGATGCGTTTGTTCCGGTCCGAATCCCATTGTTCCCGGGGATGAATGATGCCGTAGGTCTTGTTGAACGCTTCGCTGGTCCTTGCTTCGACGTGATGCCAGGTCCGGGCATAGTCGTAGAACCGCGCGATATCACTGCTGTGGGGATCGATTTCCGGGTAGCCGTGAGTCATCCATTCGGCCACGAGCTTGCCGATCCCGGGACCCTCCTTGATCCAAACCGCGGCGGCCGACCAAAGATTCTCGACTTCAACGGTCTCTCCGAGTAGGGGCATCCCGTCCGGTGTGAGCGATAGCAGACCGTTGATGCCATAGCGCATCTCTGCATCGCCTAGAAACGGCATCAGTTCGAGAGCCTGTTCGAGCTGGGGGTCGAAATCGTCCTGGGTCAGGGGCAGTTCCGTTGGCGACAGCCGGGCTTCCTCGATGGAAGGAATCGACTCCGGCCTGTGCAGAATCGGTCTGTGGGCATATGAGCCGACTTCCATGGATCCACCCGTTTGCCGCTCGTAGCAGAACGTGTCCATATCTCGCACGATCGGATACCCGATCTCATTGTTGGTTGCCTGCAACATCTCGAGCGGCCCGACGTCGATCATCTGATGTACTGCCGGGGTCAGCGGAATGGTGGCACCGGCCATTGCGGCCAGTTTGGGACTCCACACGCCGCAAGCGATGAGTACGTGATCGGCGCTGATCAAACCCTTGTCGGTGAGCACACCTGTGACGCGGCCACGCTCGACGATGATGTCCTCGACCTCGGTTACCGGTGAAATGGTGATGGCGTCGAGAGCCTGCGCCCGTTCGCGCATGATGGTGCCCGCCCGCAGGGAATCAACCACCGATACCGACGGCGTGTAGAACCCACCGATGATCACGGACTCGTCAATAAAGGGAACCAGCTCTTTGACTTCTGCGGGCGAGACCAGGTGAGATTCGATTCCCCATGCTTTCGATGAGGTCATTCGCCTTCGCAGCTCTTCCATCCGTTCTTCGGTGCGGGCCACCTCGATGCCACCGCTGGTGGTGCTGACACCCATCTCTTCGTACTGAAGCTGACTGTCCAGCGTCAACATCGCCATCTCTTTGTTGTGATCCACAGGGAAGATGAAATTGGATGCGTGACCCGTCGATCCACCCGGATTCGGCAAAGGACCCTTGTCCAGCTGAACGATGTCGCGCCAACCCATCTCGGCCAAATGTCCGACAATGCAGTTGCCGACAATGCCGGCACCGATGACCACGACACTCGCTTGCTTCGGTAGCTCGGAATCACTCAATCGGATCACTCATTCGGGGCTCCTTGCCTGCGCTACTGCCGCACGAGCGGCGGCCGAACACTACATACCACGCATACGGAATTCCACCTGTGACGGGTCTGGCTTCAAAAGGTTTTGATAGACAATCGTGTCCTTTGTGTTGTATCGTTTGTTCCGTCATGTAGCACCGTTCCGCATCGTGGAACTGGACCCGGAACTGTCAAACGAGCAGGCCAAATGAGCGAAGAAGAACTCGACCTCAACACTCTGAATGACGAAGAGCTGGTCGAGCAAATGCATGACGATCTCTATGACGGTCTCGCGGAAGAGATCGACGTTGGCACCCGCATTTTGCTGGATCGTGACTGGACTGCGACCGAGGTGCTGGAGAAGGCACTGGTTGAAGGCATGCGCATCGTCGGGATCGATTTCCGCGACGGCATCCTCTTCGTCCCCGAGGTTCTCCTGGCAGCAAACGCTATGAAGGCGGGCATGGCGATCCTACGGCCACTGCTCGCCGAGACCGGTGCCGAGTCGATCGGCAAGATCGTGATCGGCACGGTGAAGGGCGACATTCACGACATCGGCAAAAATCTCGTCGGGATGATGCTCGAAGGCGCTGGATTCGAGGTCATCGATCTCGGTATCAACACCGACGTGGAAGAGTTCCTCAACGCCCTCGAAGAACACAGTCCGGACATCCTCGGCATGTCCGCTCTCCTAACGACCACGATGCCGTATATGAAGGTCGTGATCGACACGCTCGAGGAAAAGGGAATCCGGGACGACTACATCGTTCTGGTAGGCGGAGCACCGCTCAACGAGGAATTTGGCGAGGCGATCGGCGCCACCGCCTACTGCCGAGATGCGGCCATCGCAGCCGAGACGGCCAAGCGGCTGGTGATGGAACGCCGTGGCGCCGCCTGACGCCCCTCAGATACTGATTCTCGGTTGCGGAGCGCTGGCCCGGGAGCTGCTGGATATCACCCACCGCAACGGGCTTGACCACATGACGGTCGAGTGCTTGCCGGCAGCCCTTCACAACACGCCCAAGGACATCACCCCTGCCGTCAAGAAGCGCCTTGATCGAGCGAAAGGTCGCTACGACAAGATCTTCATTGCGTATGGCGACTGCGGCACCGGAGGGCACCTTGACGCTCTCATCGAGGAATATGGAGTCCAACGGCTTCCCGGAGCCCATTGTTACGAGTTCTTCGCCGGGTCGGATTTGTTCGCCCAGATGTCGGAAGATCAGCTCGGAACGCTCTGGCTCACCGATTACCTCACGCGCCACTTCGATCGATTCATGTGGAGTGGGCTTGGCATGGACAAACATCCGGAGCTCATCGACATGTACTTCGGCAACTACACGCGCGTCGCCTATATATCGCAGAATCCCACACCGGACCTTCTCGCACGCTCGGCCGAAATCGCAACCAGGTTGGGACTCGTCTACGAACACATTCACGTCGGCTACGGCGAGGCGGAGCCAAGGCTCATCGCATTGGGGGCCACAACGTGAACCTCACCACCATTTACTGGAGAGATATTCCGGCCCAGGTCACGGGCCAGGATGGCAAGATCAGACACCGCATCGAGTTGCCTCAACGCTTTCAGGTTGCGATCGACCGGGCCGCGATGGATGCCGGCATGATCGGCACGGATGAATATTTGACCGAGTGGCGAAAGGAAACAGAAACCATCGAAACAGAGAACCTCGAACAGGCCGTTGCCCACCGGGCGGACGAACTCGACGGGGACTGGACATCAGACGTACTCAACGCCTGCGTGGCCAATCTCGGTTATCTGGCATCACCGAACGGAGAAGCATGACCAGAACATTCGTCAGTAGCCCAACCAGGGAAGTCATCATCGGGTTCGATCAACCGTTCGTGATCATTGGCGAACGCATCAATCCCACCGGCCGGAAAGCGCTAGCCGCCGAAATGAAGGCCGGAGACTTCAGCCGGGTCGAGAGCGACGCAGTTGCTCAGGTCGAGGCAGGCGCGCAGATGCTGGATGTCAACGCCGGTATCCCTCTCGCGGACGAACCGGCCATTCTCGCCAAAACTGTTCAACTCGTGCAGGGACTCGTCGATGTGCCACTTTCGATCGATTCGTCGATCGTGGACGCCCTCGAAGCAGGCCTCGCGGTGTACCAGGGCAAGGCGCTCGTCAATTCCGTGACCGGCGAAGATGAACAGATGGAGCGGGTGCTGCCCCTCGTCGCCAAACATGGCGCTGCTGTCGTCGCCATCACCAATGACGAAACGGGGATTTCCGAAAATCCGGACGTGCGCTTCGAGGTGGCCCGCAAGATCGTAAACCGCGCCGCCGACCACGGCATCCCAAAAGAGGACATCGTCGTGGACCCGCTCGTCATGCCAATTGGAGCCATGGGAACGGCAGGCCGCCAGGTGTTTCGCCTGCTAGGTCGGTTGCGCGATGAGCTTGGGGTCAACTCCACCTGCGGGGCCTCCAATGTGAGCTTTGGTTTACCAAACCGGCAGGGAATCAACGCTGCGTTTCTCAACATGGCAATGGCGAGCGGTCTCACGTCTGCCATTACCAACCCGCTTGAAACCGAGATCCGGCACGCGATCATGGCAGGCGACGTACTCACCGGCAACGACGCTCATGCGAACCGTTGGATTGCCTTGCACCGCGACCCGAATGCGCCAGAAGGCGGACGGGCGAGGGGCCGCAGACGGCGCGCAGCGGTCGGCGAGGGCTGAACACTGAACGGCTCTGATGTTCAGGTCGTTTTTACTCCATCGGGACGTCGCGGCACGTTCCCTATAGGCACCACTGTGCTCGATGCAGCCCGCAACCTGGGCGTTGACATCGATTCGGTGTGCGGCGGCCGCGGGATATGTGGACGGTGCCAAATCACAGTCGGATCCAACCCGAAGATTGATGCAGACCCCGACCGGCTGAGCAAACGGGGCAAAACCGAGCTCGAGTATCGAGGCAGGCGCTCACTCGAAGACGACCATCGGCTGTCGTGTGCAGTCACCGCGCTTCGCGACGTGGTAATCGACGTACCGCCCGGCTCTCAGGTCCACCGCCAGGTCGTCCGTAAAAGGGCAGGCGTCATCTCCATCGCAGTGGATCCGATTGTTCGCCTCTATTACATCGAGGTCGGGGCACCGAGCATGTATGAGCCCGCCGGGGATCTCGAACGCGTGATGACCGCACTGGAAGAGCAGTGGCAGGTGACCGGCGTCGTGCTCGAGAACCGGCTACTGGCCGATCTCCAACCTGCTCTGGCGAAGGGCGTTCGATCGATCACGGTCGCCGTCCACAGCGGAAAAAGGATCATTGCGGTGTGGCCAGGCTTCCACGATGTGTCGTACGGCGTCGCCTTCGATATCGGCTCCACGACGATTGCCGGGCACCTTGTCGACCTTGCTTCCGGACGGGTGGTCGCATCTTCGGGAAGGATGAATCCTCAAATCCGATTCGGGGAAGACCTGATGTCGCGGGTGAGTTACGTGATGATGAACCCGGGAGGTGACGCTGCCATGACCCGCGCGGTGCGCGAAGCCATCAACGACATCATTGGAGGGCTGGCCCACGACGGTGGGGTTGACCGCAAGGACATCCTCGATATCACCCTTGTCGGAAACCCCATCATGCATCATCTCGTGCTGGGTATTGATCCCACTCCCCTGGGAACTGCGCCCTTTGCGCTTGCAACCGACCGGCCCCTGACGCTTGACGCAGTTTCCCTAGACCTGGATGCCAATCCGGGAACCCAGGTGTATGTTCTACCGTGCATTGCAGGTCACGTCGGTGCCGATACGGCGGGAGCCATCCTCTCAGAAGGTCCGCACCGACGCGACCCGATCCAGCTCCTGGTTGACGTCGGCACCAACGCCGAGATCGTGCTCGGCAATCGTGATCGGCTGCTGGCGGCCTCTTCACCAACCGGTCCAGCCTTTGAGGGGGCCCAGATCTCATCCGGACAGAGAGCTGCCCCCGGCGCCATCGAGCGGGTGAGAATCGATCGCCATACTCTCGAACCGAGGTACCGGGTCATCGGTCAGGACATGTGGTCCGACGAAGAAGGTTTCGATGCCGCAGAGGTCACGGGAATATGCGGTTCAGGAATCATCGAGGTCATCGCCGAGATGTTCCTTGCAGGAATCATCACAACCGACGGAGTCATCGTCCATCGCGACACGCCCCGCATCGTCGAAGAGGGCCGCACCTGGAGTTACGTTCTCGTCGACGGGCCGAATCCCATCAGCATCACCCAGAATGACGTGCGAGCGATCCAGCTGGCAAAGGCGGCTCTGTATGCGGGGGTACGACTCTTGATGGATCACCTCGAAGTCGATTCGGTGGATGAAATACGGCTGGCCGGGGCCTTCGGGTCCCATATCGACACCACGTACGCCATGGTGCTCGGATTGATTCCCGATTGCGATCTGTCGCGGGTCTCGGCTGCGGGCAACGCAGCAGGCACCGGGGCCATGATGGCGTTGCTGAGCGCCGAGGCGCGGAGCGAAATCGAGGCGGTTGTACGATCCGTCGAAAAAATCGAAACTGCTGTCGAACCATCGTTCCAACAGCACTTCGTGGAGGCAATGAGCATCCCCCACAAAACTGCGGCCTTTCTCAATTTGCAATCAGTCGTCGACCTGCCGGCACCATCGGTGGCACGATCCGACAAGCCGCGCCGTCGGCGCCGAGAGGAGTCAGCATGACCGATCGCCCCAGCAGACGCAGCGGAGGACGGGCCGCACGGGCCGCGGCACGTGAAGCCGCAAAAGCCGTCGCAAGGGTCCCCTACTTGACCCGCGAGCTCAAGCCGATGGAGGTGCTCAGCCAGGAGGGTTACGAGCAGATCGAGCACAACGCCGACGTGCTACTCGAGCAAATTGGGGTCGACGTTGACAACTATCCCGAGGCAGCCGAGATCTTCAAGTCGGCAGGCGCCGACGTTGAGGGAAGCCGGGTGCGTTTTCCGCTCGGCATGTGCAGGCAGATCATTCAAGCCTCGGCGCCGGCCTCGTTCACCCAGGTGGCTCGCAATCCAGACAACAACGTCATCATCGGCGACCCGTACACCGTGCTGGTGCCCGCGTACGGTTCACCGTTCGTGCGCGATCTCGACAACGGGAGGCGGTATGCCACGATTGAGGATTTCAACAACTTTGCGAAACTCCAGCACATGACTCCTTCGCTCCACCACGGCGGCGGCACCCTGTGTGAACCTGTTGATCTGCCTGTGACCAAACGCCACCTCGACATGGTCTATGCCCACATGCGTTATCACGACAAGGCGTTTATGGGATCCGTCACATATCCATCCCGAGCGCAGGACACGGTGGACATGTGCAAGGTTCTTTTCGGCGAGGATTTCGTCAGGAAAAACACAGTTGTCCTGGGTCTGGCAAACGCCAACTCTCCGATGGGCTGGGACTACAACATGCTTGGATCCGCCAAGGTCTATGCGGAAAACAACCAGGCGACGCTTATCACCCCGTTCATTCTGGCCGGTGCCATGTCGCCGGTATCGGCCGCCGGTGCCGCCACCCAGACCCTGGCCGAGGCCCTGTCCGGCATCGCCTTCACTCAAATCGTCAATCCAGGTGCACCCGCGATCTTCGGCAGCTTCGCCAGTTCGATGTCCATGCAAACCGGGGCGCCTACCTTCGGAACCCCTGAACCTCAGCTCGTTCTCTTCATGATGGCGGGCCTGGCGAGGCGTCTCGGAGTTCCGTTCCGGTCGGGAGGGGCATTCACTGCATCCAAGATCTCAGACGCTCAAGCCGCCTATGAGAGCGCGGTGAGCATGCAGTCGGCCATCTTTGCTGGAGTCAACTTCCTGCTACACACAGCAGGATGGCTCGAGGGCGGGCTGAGCATGGGGTACGAGAAATTCATTCTCGATGCGGATCAGGCATCCATGATCGAAACATACGTGAAAGGCCCGGATCTCTCGGAGTCCGGTCTCGCTCTCGACGCCATGCTGACAAATGGTGGACCCGGTCAGCATTTTCTCGGTTCGCCCCATACGCTTGCCAACTTCGAGACAGCGTTCTGGGTTTCGGAGATGGCAGACAACGAGAGTTTCGAGAAATGGGAGGAGGACGGTTCGGAGGACTCCAGGGTCAGGGCAAACAAGAAGTGGAAGCAACTACTCGCCTCGTACGAACCTCCCCCTATCGATGAGGCAAAAGATGAGGAACTCAAAGAGTGGATCGAGAAGAAAAAGGCTTCTCTCCCGAACTCAGAGGTCTAGAACATGGCAAAGATGAACGTCACAAACCTGAATGCGACCGAGCTCGCCGCCGTCCGCAACGTCATCGAGAATCTCCACTACGAACTCATCCCGCTCAGCAACGTAATAGAACAGGCGGCATTCCTGCCGGAAAGAGCAACCGTCTCGGTTACCGCCTCACCTGCCAAGGGCATGCAGGCGACCATCGATTTGTCGCTGCAGCTGCAGGACATGGGAATGCACGTCATTCCCCATTTTTCTGCGAGACTCACCACGGACCGGGCCGAATTGGAGGCCAATCTCAAGGCGATCGATAAGGCCGGCATTCACCGGGTATTCATCGTTGGTGGCGACGCCGACCCGCCTGGAGAATTTTTTGATGCCTTCTCTCTTCTGCAAGCGATCGACGACATCGGCCACACCATCGACAGCTTCGGGATCACCGGATACCCGGAAGGTCATCCCATCATCTCAGACGAGCTGCTGGAACAAGCGATCGTCGACAAAGCCCCGTTCGCCCAGTACATCACCACACAAATGTGCTTCGAGCCGGACACCATCACAGACTGGATCGGCCATCAACGTGATCGGGGCATCGAGCTGCCCGTGTATCTCGGGATTCCGGGCTCGGCAGAACTCAAGAAGCTCCTGGGCATCTCGGCCCGTATCGGCGTCGGCGACTCGATCAAGTTCGCCGCCAAGAATCCCAAGCTGATCGGGCGTCTTGTGAAGCCGGGCGGGTACAGCCCCGACGCTCTCATTCTGGGGTTGGCTCACGCTCTGACCGACGATCGGATCAACATCGAGGGGTTCCATTGCTACACCTTCAACCAGGTTGAGCGTACCGAAGAATGGCGTCGGGACATGCTCGAAGCCCTCAGCTGAGGTTCCTAGACGGCAGCAAATCCGCGCTCGAGATCTGCTCTGATATCGTCAATCGCTTCGAGCCCAACCGAGATCCGAAGGATGCCATCAGTGATACCCATGTGCGCTCTCACATCCGGACCGAGCCGCCGATGCGTCGTGGTCGCAGGATGCGTCATGAGGGTTTTGGAATCGCCCAGATTGTTTGAGATATCGATCAATTCGAGCGCGTTGAGAAACCGGAATGACGCTTCCTGACCGCCGGAGAGCTCGAAGGTCACTACGGTGCCTCCGGCCGACATCTGTCGCCTGGCAAGATCAAACTGCGGGTGAGAACGGAGGTACGGGTACAGCACTCGCTGAACCGCCGACTGGCTCTCCAGCCAATCAGCGAGACCCAACGCTCGCTCGCTCATCCGCTCGACTCGCATGGCCATCGTTTCGAGACTCTTGGCGAGCACCCATGCGTTGAACGGACTCATCGATGGCCCGGTGTGTCGCATGAACGGCTGCACCTCGTCATCAAGGAACTGGTTTGTTCCGAGAATTGCGCCGCCGAGGGTGCGGCCCTGACCGTCGAAGTGTTTGGTTGTTGAGTAGACGACAACGTCCGCGCCTAGATCAAGCGGACGCTGCAACACCGGGGTGGCGAACACGTTGTCGACGATGACCCGCGCTCCGGCCGCATGGGCCAGCTCCGAAACGGCTTGCACGTCGATGAGATCCTGCATCGGGTTGGAGGGAGACTCGAAAAACACGACCTTCGCCGGCTCGGCGAGAGCTGCCTCCCAGGCCGCCAGATCGGAACCATCCACAAACTCGGTGTGAATGTTCCATCGCGGCAGCAGATCATTCAGGATCACGAAGCACGAACCAAACAGTCCCCGGGCCGCAACGACCCGGTCGCCCGATTCCAAACTCGCAATCAGCGAGAAGAAGACCGCAGCCATTCCGCTGGCAGTTGCCCAGCACCCTTCAGCGCCCTCAATGAGCCGCATTCGCTCCTGGAAGGTCTCGATAGTCGGGTTCCCGTAGCGGGAATAGATGAACCGATCGATCTCACCGGCAAACGCTGCCTCTGCTTCCTCCGCGGACCCATAGACATAGCCAGAGGTGAGATAGAGAGCCTCCGAGGTCTCGTCGAAGTCGCTGCGTCGCAGCCCGCCACGAACGGCGAGTGTTTCCGGCCCGAGCTCCTCCGGGTTCACGAGCCCAGCATGATCTACTTGAGTTCTACCTGACCGCCGGCTTCCTCGATCGTTGCCTTGGCCGCATCGGCATCGGCCTGGTTCACACCTTCGAGGACAGCAACGGGGGCACTCTCGACGAGATCCTTGGCTTCCTTCAGACCGAGCTTGGTAATGCCACGCACGGCCTTGATGACCTGAATCTTGTTGCCACCATCTCCGGTGAGCATGACGTCGAATTCGTCTTTTTCTTCGGCTGCGGCAGCTCCTGCATCTCCACCGCCGGCAGCGGCGACTGCCATAGGGGCTGCTGCAGTCACATCAAAGTGCTCCTCGAACGCCTTGCGCAGGTCGTTCAACTCGAGGACGGTCATCTCCTCGAAAGCCTTGATGAAGTCCTCAGTAGACATCTTTGCCATTTATTCCTCCGTGTTTTCTTCGTCGTCAGTTGACGCTTGATCGGTTGCGGGTTCTTCGGCGGCGGGTTCTTCAGCGGCGGGCTCCTCTTCGGCAGCAGGCTCCTCAGCCGCAGGCTCCTCAGCCGCAGGCTCCTCAGCCGCAGGCT
>JABDOU010000108.1 GCA_013043085.1 Acidimicrobiia bacterium | reverse complement strand
GGTCTGATGCAGGCCGAGATCGACGGAGATCGGCTCACGCCAGACGAGGTGATCGCCACATCGATTTTGACCTTGAACGCCGGACACGAGGCGACGGTACAAGCCATTGGGAACGGGATTCTGGCGCTGTCCAGATTTCCCGACCAGTTTGAAGCACTCAGACAGACGCCAGGTTTGATCGGGACGGCGGTGGACGAGCTCTTGCGGTTTGATACGCCTCTTCAAATGTTCGAGCGATGGGTGCTCGAGGATATGGAATGGAAGGGCCTTCCACTCCGCAGAGGTACCAAGGTTGGGCTGTTTCTCGGATCGGCGAATCACGACGACAAGGTGTTCGAGGAGCCCGCCCGGCTCGACCTCGCAAGGAACCCGAATCCTCATGTGGCGCTCGGGGGCGGTATTCACTACTGCGTTGGAGCTCCTTTGGCGAAGCTCGAGCTGGAGGTGGCATTTCTGGAATTCTCGAAGCACATAAGGGAGTTCACGCTCGCGACGACTGACCTGGACCGCGTTCCGAGTGTGGTGTTCCGTGGCGTGAAGGCTCTGCCGATCAGCGTCGTCCGTTCCTAGGTCTCAGCCTTGGCCGCCTGATCGGGAACCAGATATATGGCAGGAAGCGATACAAGCGTCACGAGACCCTTTATCACGACATTCAGCACGATGATCTCGAAGAGGGTTGCGCCGCTCATGGTTCCGGCGAAGGCGATGAGGACAAAAATCAGAGAATCGATCGGCAACGCAACGGCATTGGAACTCAGTACGCGACCCCACTGGGCCCGGCTTCCGAATCTGGCGACCCAACGGTCATAGACCTCGGTATCAACCAGTTCGGAGATGACTTCGGCCACGATTGACGCCAGCACGATACGCACGACCGGCGACAGCACTTCGCCGAAGGCAGCTTGTGAACCTAGGTCGGCGGCGCCCTCGAGATTGGCGGCAAGCCAGAAGATGCCTGCCATGAGGAGGTTGATGACGGCTGCGGCAAAGATCAGGGCGCGCGCAACGTGTTTCCCGCCGAGCTTGTGCACCAGATCCCTGATCGTGAATGTGAACGGGTATACGAGCGTCCCTGCGTCAACGGCATATCCGAATACGGAGATGATGCGGAGACTTGCGATGTCGGCCATCATCTGAGCGGCAACGTACGCACCTGCGATCACGGCGAGAGCCGCCGCGGGGCGTTTCATGGGCTAGTTCGCGGCAGGGGCGACAATTCGTCCGACGAACTGAACGTCGGCCAGAGCAAGTTCATCGAAGGGCAACTGGTCACCAACCGGCTCACCCGGGTAGGTCGAAGTGATGTCGATCACGACCCGGTTGGTTCCCACGGTGGTAACGGGGACTACCTGGCTCCCCGAGCGGTCGTCGAGAATCGCAGACGTGAAGTTTCCATCGTCGAATGCGACTCGTATGCCTTCGATGCGGTAATTCCGCTTGAAGCGGGTCGGGTCACTGAGATTGAAGAATTCGATGGATTCGATGGCAACGGTTTCATCGAAGAAGAACGTGAGCGTTGCGCCCTGTCCGGCAAGGCCCCGGTCCTGCCATTCGGTCGAAGGATCTGCATCGATCAGGTTTGCCGCTGGAAAATCTTCGAGTTGGGAGTTTGCGTTGACCCGACTCGGGGTGATGAGGGTCGCTTGCGACGAAATGACTGCGGTTGTCGACGTCGAGGTAGATGCCGACGAACCATCGTCGGGGTTCGCAGTGGGTGTGTCGTCTCCGGCAATGACGTTCCAAAGCAGTGCTAGAAGGGCAACGATCACGATCACGGACGCCATCACGATGAGGGCTCGCGTACCCGCGGTGGTCCTGACCATTGGCTGAGGAGCAACCGGCATCGGACCCTTCGAAACGCGCGCTCCGCACTCGACGCAATTGCGCTCGTCGGGATGATTGGCCGTGCCACACGAAGGGCACGAAACCGGTCGCACTGCTGAGACCGGAGGTGCCATCGGGGCATCAGCTACATCGACGGTCGGCGACTCATCAGTCAGCTCGAACGGCTCAAATAGATCATCTATGTCATCGAAATCGGCCACGTGGATCCTCAAACGGTCGCGGTCTTCGATCATTCTGCCACGGAAACGGCGGGTGTCGAATTTCTCTTCGTGTCACACCCGCTGGATAGCTTCTCCAACATGGCTTTTCAATGTGGCGTATGCCGTTTCTCAAGCCCGAAATGGATGGGTTTTTGCCCACAATGTCGGGGTTCCGAGCCGTTGGTCGAATCCTCTTCTCTAAGCGTGGCCGTTCCGGTCGCCGTTTCCGAGTCGACTGAGCCGGCGAGCCGGATCAGCACCGGCCTCGAAGAAGTGGATCGAGTTCTCGGTGGTGGTCTCGTCCGTGGTTCGGCAGTGCTGGTCGGGGGTGCGCCGGGGATTGGCAAGTCGACACTGCTGGGTCAGGTTGGCGCCAGAATGACGGCGATGGGGTCCCGGGTGCTTCTGGCGTCGGCCGAGGAATCGGTCGGCCAGGTCGGCCTGAGGCAGCGACGACTCGGCATCGCGGGGGGCGATGTAGATGTCATAGCGTCTTCGGATATCGCCTCAGTGTTAGACCTCGCCCACACCTACGACGTTCTCGTCATCGATTCGATCCAGACGGTGTTCGACCGGGAATCGTCCGGCGCTGCCGGCAGTGTCTCCCAGGTCCGATCGTGTGCCGATCGGGCCGTGCGGCTGGCGAAGGAACAGGGCGTCACCGTGATTCTGGTCGGGCACATCACGAAAGAGGGATCCCTGGCGGGGCCGAAGGCACTGGAGCATCTGGTTGATGTTGTCCTCTACTTCGAGCCCGATGACAAGCTTGGTTTGCGCGTTCTGCGAGGGATGAAAAACCGGTTCGGCACGGTATGGGCGACCGGTGTGTTCGAGATGACGGCGAGCGGGTTGGTCGAGATACCTGATCCTTCTGTGCTGGCGTTGGACGGCCGATCGTTCTTTGCGCCCGGTTCCGTGATCATGCCGGCCCTTGCCGGTCGGCGATGCTTGTTGAATGAGGTGCAGGCTCTGGTTGTTCCAACCAATACAAACGCTCCCCCGAGACGCAGCTCGACGGGTGTCACAAACGGCCGCTTGCACCAGATACTGGCGGTGCTCGACCGGCGGGGTGGACTGAGCTTGTCGACCGCCGAGGTGTATGTATCCGTGATGGGAGGAGTGCGCACGGCTGATCCCGCCACCGATCTCGCAATCGCTGCGGCGATCATTTCCTCGCGGCTGGACGTAGCCATTCCCCGGGTTGCGGCTTTCGGAGAAGTGGGTTTGACCGGTGAGATTCGGGCGTCGCTTCAGGCGGATGTTCGCCTTGCAGAATGTCACAGGCTCGGCATCGATTCGGTTCTCGCAGCGCCGCTTGTGACAAGAGTCGATCAGCTGGTTTCTGCCATTGAAGATCTACGTGACAAAGAGCTACCGGAAAGCGAAAAAACGGAAGGAGTGGTGCACAATTTCGCGGGGCGCCCGAGGGTAGCCTCGGTCAATGCCTCAAACCCGTCCGGATTCGTTAGCTGAGCTAATTCCGCGCCTCGCGCCTGGCACGCCGTTTCGACAGGGCATCGAGCTCGTAATCCAGCAGCAGACAGGGGCGCTGATCATCCTCGGCTGGAATCGAGAAGTCTCGCGAATATGTACAGGTGGCTTTGTGTTACGAGATGTCGACTTCAGCCCAGAACGGCTTGCCGAACTCGCCAAAATGGATGGCGCGATCGTATTGGATATTGCGTCAAATCAATTGCTGCGAGCCAACGTTCATCTCAATCCTGACTCAGCGCTGAAGACCACCGAAACCGGTACCAGACACCGCACCGCCGAACGTGCTGCCGCCCAGACCGGCGTTCCTGTGATTGCGATCTCGGAGGGTCGACGCCTGGCAACGATCTATAGCGACCGCTACAGCGAGGAGCTGGAGAGCCCTACGGCCCTGCTTCCCCGCGCCAACGAGGCGATTCACACAATGGAGAGATTCCGTCGGCGGCTCGACGAGACCGAGGAAGTTCTCGATAGGCTCGAGGTCAATGACTCTGTTACGTACCGCACGGTTGTCTCGCTGCTGCAGCGCGCCGAGCTCCTCCAACGGCTCTATCGGGATATCACGCGAATGGCGGTCTCCCTCGGTGCCGAGGGTCGATTGATCGAGTTGCAGGCAAAGGACGCTGTGGCCGGCGTAAACGATCTCGCAAACCTCGTACTGGCCGATTACTCCGCTGTGCGGGGTGGCAGGACGTTGACCCTGGACGTTTTTTCCTCGCTCTCTACCGAGGAGTTGTACGACGCAGATGAAGCAGGCAGGGCCCTGCACTTCAACAATCTCGATGCGTCAGCCAGTGCGAGGGGTTGGCGGGTCCTCTCAGGCATGCCCCGCCTGCCCGAGTCCATCAGAAAATCGCTTGTTTCACGCTTCAAAAGCGTTCCACGCCTCCTGCGAGCATCGGTGGAGGAACTGTCAGCCATGGAAGGTATCGGCAAATCGCGTGCGCATCAGATCCACGGCTACCTACAGAATCTCCGAAAAACCCTTGCAACATTCGTTGACTCCGAGGACGTACATTCTTGACTCGCATCGTGAACGCTCTTCTTTTGCGACATGCCGCTACACTCCGCCGCCCTCATGGCTACTAAAAAAACCAGCGGCTCGTCCGCGTCCAAGAATGCAAAGAAACCGGCACCCGTAGCGAAGAAACCCGCTGCTGCGAAGAAGCCTGCTGCGAAGAAGCCTGCTGCGAAGAAGCCTGCTGCGAAGAAGCCTGCTGCGAAGAAGCCTGCTGCGAAGAAGCCTGCTGCGAAGAAG
>JABDOU010000037.1 GCA_013043085.1 Acidimicrobiia bacterium | reverse complement strand
GGATTGTCCTATAGCGGAGGGCATTCGCTCATACTCGGGGCAATTGACCCGAGGATCAAGTGCGTCTCGGCGCAGATCCCGGTTGTCGATGGCTACAGAAACATGCGACGTGTCCACGGGACCATGGGGTTTCGCAAATTCGAAGAGCTCTTGCTCGCCGACCGGCGCAACCGCTTCTTGACCGGCGAGGACGGATTCATTCCCCACGCCGTGGCGGACCCGAACTCAGAGGTTTCGACGTGGCCATTTCCGGAAACGTACGAGACCTTCCTGCAACTGAAGCAATCCGAGGCGCCGGCCTATGAAAACCGGAGCACGATCGAGTCGGCCGAGCTCCTCATGTCGTATCACGTGGGCCCGTTCCTGCCCCGCATACTCGATGTTCCTACCCAGGTAATTGTCGCCGAAAAGGACGATCTCACCCTCTGGGATCTCGAGATCGAGGCATACAACCAGATCCCTACATCCAAGAAACGACTGGTGACTATCGGCGGTTCGACCCATATGACCCTCTACAGCGATCGGTCACTCCTGGGTCAGGCTGCGAACGCGGCATCAGAGTGGTTCGTTACCCATCTCCTGTCGGGCAACAGCCAAGCCCAGGCCTGACCCCACTCGGCTCAGGCAAGGTCAGGTCACAGGTTGGCACATCACCCATCAGCTGGACGCCAGGGCTCGTCGTCCTCTACACTCACGACTACGTCTTACTGCAAGCGCTTGCAAGACCCTGTCCCGAAGGAGACTCATGGAGACACAAGAACGTAGAGCATTGGTCGTCGGCGTGACGGGGATCCAGGGCAACACACTCGCCACCCATCTCATTGGCAATGACTGGGAGGTGGCAGGGATGTCTCGGCGTCCGCCCACCGACGTCGCAGGCTTGACCCCGATTTCAGCCGATTTGATGGATCCGGCCTCGGTAGCCGACGCACTCGAGGGTTTCGACCCAACTCACGTCTTCTTCTCCGCCTGGTCACGCCAGGCAACGGAGGCCGAAAACATTGAAGTCAACGGTGCCATGCTTCGCAACCTCCTGAAAGGCGTCTCGAAAGCTCAGGATCTGCAACACGTGGCGCTGGTGACAGGCCTCAAGCACTACCTCGGGCCATTCGAAGCCTATGCGCTCATCAAGCCGGACACCCCGTTTCGCGAGGACCAGGAACGGTTACCGTACGAGAACTTCTACTACGACCAGGAGGACATCCTCTGGGAGTTCGCCGCCAATACCGGATTCACCTGGTCGGTCCATCGTCCCCACACCGTTATCGGCTGGGCAATAGGCAACGCAATGAATATGGGTGTGACGCTGGCAATCTATGCCGCCATCTGTCGTGAAACCGGACGGCCCTTCGTCTTCCCGGGGTCGCCGGAGCAGTACAACGCCGTCACAGACGTGACCGATTCGCGAATCCTCGCCAGCCATCTGGAATGGGCATCCA
This sequence comes from Acidimicrobiia bacterium, assembly GCA_013043085.1. Taxonomy (GTDB): domain Bacteria; phylum Actinomycetota; class Acidimicrobiia; order Spongiisociales; family SHLN01; genus JABDOU01. The sequence goes on along the minus strand of JABDOU010000037.1, from coordinate 14,056 downwards.
CCACACCGGCCGCGGCAAACGAGGCTTTCAATATCGTCAACGGAGATCAGTTTCGGTGGAGAAGGATGTGGGAAGTCGTGGCCGACGGCCTTGGAGTCGACGCAGCCGATTACCCGGGCCAGCCCACACCCCTGGAAGAGCAGATGTCGGATGCGGGTCCGATCTGGGATGACATAGTCGCCAAGTACGATCTCATCCCTAATCCGATCGAAACCCTCGCATCCTGGTGGCACAGCGACGCCGATCTCGGCCGGACGATCGAGACCTTCACGGACATGACCAAGAGCCGGCTGCTGGGTTTCACCGACTATCAGCCAACGAGCGGCTCGTTTCTCGATCTCTTCGATCGTCTTCGTGCGGAGAGAATCATCCCCCCACTCTCGTGAAATTGTCCGCGACTTGCGGTTTGGCCAAACGGAGAAGTCCGTGACAGACACGACTGACCGTCTTGAGGACTCCTTCGGGGTTGTGCGACGAGCTACCTTGGCAGACGTGGCCCGGGACCTGAAGATCAGCCCGTCCACGGTGTCGCGAGCCCTCGATCCCAATCGATCGACGATGGTGAACAAGGCCACCCGGGAGAAGATCATCGAATCCGCCGAACGGCTTGGCTACCGACCCGACATCCAAGCCCGGAGCCTGATGACCGGACGAACGCAGACCATCGTCGTCATCGCGGCGGATCTCGGCAACCGGTGGTTGACACCGATCTTGCACGGCGTTGCGAGTCGCGTTTCTGTGGAAGGAATCGTGCCGATCATTGCCGAAACCAACGACGACTCGAGGGTTCTCGACGATCTCATCGACCACATGCTCTCGCGCCGGGTCGATGCCATGATCGTTGTCGGTGCGCGTAGAGGGGACGGTCCGAGCATCGAGCGGGCTGCCCGTATGGTCCCGATGGTCGTAGCCGCACGTCCCCTGCAAGACGTATCGGTCCCGGTCGTCACGCATGATGATCGACGCGGTGGAGAAATGATCGGTCAGCATTTCGCGGACCTCGGTCACAGAGTGGTCGCCCAGTTGCTAGGACCGGGTGCCGTCTTGAACTTCCCGCTTCGCAACGAAGGCTTCACATCGGCCATCGAATCTGCTGGGCTTCGACAACTTCCGGCGATCGACGAGGCTCTCCGTCCCACCTACGACGAAGGAGCGCGACTCATGCATCGACTCCTGGACGTATCCAGCGACGTCCCCACCGCTGTCTTCGCCCACAACGATCCGATGGCAATCGGGGCAATGTCGGTCATCCGCGAGCGAGGTTTGCGCATTCCGGAGGATATCTCGATTGCGGGCTACAACGACATGCCACTGACCTCGCTGATCAATCCTGGACTCACGACTGTGAGGTATCCAGGATGGGAGGTTGGCCATGCTGCTGCTGAAGTCGCTTTGCGTCTCTTCGCAGGCGAGGAAGCGGTGGAATCCGTCAGCCTGAATCCCGTACTTAAGCCACGCGGCTCGACCGCGCCTCTTCCTTAGAGCGGTAGTCCTTCGCGAATATCGGTCATCACACGAGCACCATTCCGCCATCGATCATCACGACCTGACCGGTCATGTAATCCGAATCCGCCGAGGCCAGGAACAAGGCGGTGCCTGCGATGTCATCTGGTTGCGCTGCACGACCTACGAGGATTCCCGCCGAAAAGTCTGCCATTGCCTGTCCCGGTTCTTCGGCATCGCCGATGGCGACCAGATCCTTATCCAGCTGCTCCCACAGGGGGGTATCAACCACCCCCGGGGCGAATCCGTTGACGGTTATGCCATGTTCTGCGAGTGCTCTCGCAGCTCCCTGAATGATGGAGACGACAGCAAACTTCGACGCGCAATATGGCACGAAACTTGGATATCCCTGCCGGGATGCGATCGACGCCGTGTTGATGATCTTGCCGCCATCACCCTGGGAGATCATTTGTTTCGCCGCTTCCTGGGTGCCAAGCAGGACACCCAGTCCGTTGACATTCATGATGCGATGCCACACGTCCTCGGTGATTTCCAAGAAGGGCTCGGGTTTATTGAAACCGGCATTGTTGAACATCACGTCGAGACGTCCGAAGCGTTCCACACAGGCAGCGATCAGATCCCGCGTCGAACCGCGACTGCTCACATCAACAAAATGCGATGCCGCGGAGTGTCCCGCTTCGGTGATCTCGGCAGCCGCAGACTCAGCCCCGTCCGCGTTGAGGTCACCGATCATCACCCTGGCACCTTCTCCGGCCAGGCGCCTGGCTATCCCGAGTCCGATGCCCTGCGCAGCTCCCGTGACAATGACAACTCGACCCTCCATGCGCATCGGAACCTCCTCGATTGCAAGCGCTTGCAATCCGAGTGTAGTGTTGCGGTAACCATCGAACAACAGAGGAGAGCGTCCATGTCAGATCACGTTCATCAGAGCCACCCGATGAAGGTGCACGTCGATTCGTTCAAACCTGACGGCTCTCTCAAAGCCGAGGACGGGTGGATCGACATGAATGTGAAGTTCCTGATCACGACCGATTCGGTGAACTCCCAGCAAACGGTGTTTGGGATCACCATCTTCCCACCGGGCGCCAAGCACGATATCCATCGTCACCCGAACGCAGAGGAGACCGAGTACGTGATCGAGGGGCACGGGATTGCCCGGGTAGGGGAGGACGATGTGGAGATGGGACCCGGAGACATCGTGTTTGTACCAACCAATGAATACCACGGTTTCTACAACACATCCGACACCGAACGTGCGGTCATGATCTGGTGCTATGGCGGCGCCGGAACGCTTGCCGAGGCGGGTTACGTCCAGGAAGAAACCGACAAAGCTGCCGACGGGAACGGTTGATCGACCATGCGTGCAGTCGTTTACTACGGTCCGTCAGACATTCGGGTCGAGAATGTCGATGAGCCCGGTGGTCCCGGCCCCGGAGAAGTGTTGGTCCGTCCACTGTGGTGCGGCATCTGCGGGACCGACCTCCACGAGTACACATCTGGCCCGATCGTCACGCCGGTCGAACCCCATCCCCTGACCGGTGTCACCAACCCGCAGATCCTCGGACACGAATTCTCCGCTGAAGTAGTCGAGATAGGAACGGACGTGGAGTCGGTGCGCCCAGGAGATCGGGTTTCGGTGATGCCGCTCATCTTCTGCGGGAAGTGCGACATGTGCCGCCGCGGCCAGCATCACATGTGCCGGATCATGGCTTGCACGGGGCTCAGCTCGTCGAGCGGTGGTCTTGCGGAGCTTGCAATCGTCCAGGAGTATCAGGTCGCGCCTATTCCCGACGCGGTGACCGACATTCAGGCGGCAGCCGTCGAACCGGCGGCAGTTGCGCTATACGGAGTTGAACGGGCCAGGTTCCCGGCCGGAGGTCGTGTGCTCATCGCCGGCAGCGGTCCGATCGGTGCGCTTGCGGCGCTGGCGGCTTCGGCTCTCGGAGCAGGGGAAGTGATCATTTCAGAACCCAATCCCAATCGGGCCGCGTTTGCCGCCGATCTAAACGTTGGTCCGGTCATCACCGACACCGGTGATGCCATGCAGGAGCACATCCAAGAGCTCACCGGCGGTCAGGGGGTTGACGCCGCGATCGAATGCGCCGGAAAAGAGGCAGCGTTCAACGCCTGTATCGATGCCGTAAGGCCCCAGGGCTCGGTCGTCCAAACCGGTCTGCACGTGGCACCCGCCATGACGGTTCCGGAAACCTGGAGCCTGAAGGACCTCACCATCGAGGGCACCTGGTGCTACAACGTGACGGACTGGCCGCGCGTCATCCGGCTGATTGCCAGCGGCAAGTACCCGGTTGACAAGATCATCACGTCGCGCCTGGCTGTCGACTCGATCGTCGCCGACGGATTTGACCGCCTGATCGACCCGGCCGGCGACGAGGTCAAGGTTCTCGGTTCCGCAACACAGGCTTGACCAACAGTCTTGACCAACAGTCCTGAACGACAGTCCTGCCATCGGAAGGGACGATACGTTACCGGGTCAGGTCGACCACGATTTTGCCCTTGGCGCGGCGCTCGGCCATCGGTCTGATAGCCTCGTCCACGAGCTGATCGAGTCCAATCACCTTGTCGACTACCACGTCGAACAGGTCGGTGGTCCGCAGAACCTCGAGTGAGTCGGCCAGGTCTTCAGCAAACACGTGAGCAAGGGTCGTGGTGACCTCGACTTCGCGTACCGTGAGTGCAAAGAGATCGATCTCTCGCGGTGCGCCCTGCAGGCCGACGAGCAGCACCCGTCCCCCTTTGCGAACAGCCTCGAAACACGCAGCCGGTGCATGGGGAGCTCCGGTTGCTTCGATGATGACGTGCGGCCCATCCGGGCTGGTGGCTGCCCGAATCGCTTCCACGAGATCGACCCCCGAGACGTCGACGGTCTTTGAAGCACCCAGCCTGGCGGCGGTCTCGAGACGTTCAGCGTCGATGTCCAGTGCGATGAGTTGGCCTACGCCCCGAGCTCGGGCGGCCGAGATGATGAATGCTCCTATTCCTCCTGCCCCGAGAACCACACACATTTCTTCTGACGCCACTCCACTACGTCGTACTGCGTGCATCGCAACCGATTGGGGCTGAGCGAGAGCGGCCTCATCGTCCGACACATCGTCCGGTACGAGCATCAGCGTCGATGCAGGCGCATTCACATAGTCGGCAAGACCGCCGTCGATCTGGAGACCGAGGGTCTGATAGCTACTACAGAGATTCGTGCGTCCCGAGCTGCACCATTCGCATTCGCCGCACGAGACGCCTGCTCCGGCAACGACTCGATCCCCGGGCGAGAACCCGGTGACCGAAGGGCCGATCGAATCGACGATTCCGGTGAACTCATGACCGAGTATCACCGGTGGGATGGTCAGCAGAGGACCGTGATCCCATTCGGCCGAGTCTGTGCCACAGACCGCCGCCCTGGTGACACGAACCTGAACCTCGTCTTCTACCGGAGGATCGGGGCGCGGAACATCCTCGACAGAGAGAAGTCCTTTTCCCCGGTAAACGGCGGCCTTCACGATCCGGTCCTGATGTGCACCTTGATATTGTTGGCTGTGTCCTGGGCAGCTTCGTAGGCGTCGAGTGCCTGCTCTAGTCCGAACGATGCAGTGACCAGCGTGGACGGGTCGACGACACCGCTCGCCAGGAAACGGATCGACTCCGGCCATACGTTCATCGATCCGATCAGACCGCGGAGCGACAAAGCCTTGGATTGGATGAGACCCATGGGTGCCGGGGGAGACGAGCCGATATTGATGCCGACATAGGCAATGCGTCCACCGTGGCCGGCGAGGTCGATCGCCTGCGACATGGCCGCCGGCGATCCGGCCGCCTCTATGACTCCCTCAAAACCACGGCCCATGGTCAGCTCGCCTACTGCATCTGCAAAGCTGTCGTCGGTCGGGTCGATCGCATTGGATGCACCGGCCTCGAGCCCGAGCTGGCGCCGGCGTGCCTCGGGTTCGACGAGCGTCACTTTGGCGTTACAAGCGGCAACCGCCATGACGGACATGAGTCCGATCGGTCCTCCGCCCAACACCGCCACATGATCGCTTGGATCGACCCGGTCGAGATGACGCACGGCGTTGTAGGCAACCGAGAAGGGTTCGACCAACGCTCCGTGGGTGTCGGTCAACTCGTCGGGTATCTTGTGCAGCCACTCGCCCCGGGCGCGAAAAAGTTCAGCGGCGGCGCCATCGATGTTGAAGCCAAAATGATCCCTGCCTCCAGGGCCCACGACACACTCCCCGACAACGCGGTCCCCCGGAACAAGGCCTGCGACCGCCTTGCCTACTTCAACGACCTCGCCACACCACTCATGACCCGGAGTTACCGGATAGGCGAAGGGAATGATGTACTGTCCCGAAAGCAACTCGAAGTCGGAGTGACAGATTCCGACCGCTCGCGAGGCAATCAGGACATCATCAGGACCGATCGAGGGCTGATCGACGTCGGTGACCATCGCCTCATTGGGGGCTACGAACTGAACAGCTCTCATGGATTCTCCTTTTCTTCAACGTTGCGTTGATCGAGTTGCGTTGTCTTTACGAGGAAGGCCCGGCGCGTTACAAGAGTTGCTCGGAGAGCAATCACGCTCCGGTATGCACCACCGACGGTTCAACCTGGCTATCGGTGCGGAACAGTCTCTTGCGAACCGCAGTCCAGTCGATGGTGTGTAGGCCGACCCCGACAGCCAGGGCCGCTGCCTCCACCAGCGTACGAATGGCGGTCGAGACACCGAGAGCAAGTACAAACTGGCCCAGTTGGGCGAGAAACACGGCCGACAGAACCGTCGCTATCGGATAGCCCTTGCCTCCCAGCAACGAGGTTCCGCCCAGCACGACCGCCGCGACCGACGAAAGCAAATAGGCGTCACCCTGATACGCGGTCGGCTGAGAGAGGATTCCGGCCAAAAGGGCGCCGGCCAGCCAGTAGAGAATCATCGCCCATACGTACGCTGCCATTCCATGACGTTTCGCGCGTAAACCCGCAGCTCGCGCTGCGGTCGGATTGGCTCCAACCGCCTCAAAACGACGACCAGCAACCGTCTTTTTCGATATCACGGTTACGAGAACCGTCGCAGCCACCGCGAAGTAGACAGAGTTAGGGATGCCGAACGTCAGGCGGCCGGCGATCTTGGCGGCAAGGGCCGTTGTTCCGCGCGGGATTCCACCGGACAAGCCCAGGACGACCGCATACAGGAGGGCGTTCATCCCCAAGGTCGCGATGATGGGGTTGAGGCCCCGCCGGCTGATCAAGAATCCGTTGATTAGGCCGGCCACGATCACGACGCCCAGCGCCATCATGAGCGCTGGGAACAACCTGCTGTCCTGGCCGTTGGCCTGGTGGGTCGAGATCACGATCGTGACCGAGATTGCTCCTGGAACGGACAGGTCGATACCACCCTGTTGAACGACGAGGGTCTGGCCGAGTCCGGCAATGGCCAGGACTGCGGCAAACGGAAGCATCCCGAGCAACGCCCCGCGGCTGACGCTGGAAGGGGCAATGACCGAGCCGGCAAGGAGGAGCAGCACCAGGGCGGCAAAAACGAGAATAAGGCCACGCGGGATCCGAGAGAACAATTGTCCGACTGTGCTTTCGCCCCGTATCGGTGTTGCTTCGGGCACCGGGTTTCCTTCGAAGGGTCGGCTGGGATCTGGTCGCCAACCTACTCTCAATACCGTCGAAGTGCAAGCGCTTGCAAAAGCTCTGAATCCGTTGCTAGGGTATCGCCGAGATGCAGTCGAATCATGAATGACGTTGAAGCAGTTCGGAGCAGATCGCTTCATTCGCGTCAGTCAGTCGATACTGCAATGACCACCCGCAACCACCTCGAGCGACGTTCTGGAAAGAAGACAAATCCAACCAACCTATCCCAAGAGGATTGAACGAAATGGAGAAACGATGAGAAGTCGGCAAAAACTGCTGGCCCTGATAACCGTATTGGCTCTCGTCATGGCCGCTTGCGGTGGCGACGAAGCGACCGACACCACCGCTGCCCCATCCAGTGGGGATACATCGGCACCCGCGGCCGACCGGCCGAGCTGGTGTGGACCCGATGAGATCAAGTTGGGATTCACCGACGGCTTCGGCGGCAACAGCTGGCGTCTCGTTACGACCGCCGCCGGCGAGGATGAAGCGGCCAAGTGCCCAAGTGTGGTCGAGTTCGTCTATGCCGATGGACAGGGCGACACGCAGAAGGCGATCTCCGATATCCAGGGTATGGTCGCCACCGGCGTAGACGCCCTCGTGGTGTTCCCTGACGCCAGCGAAGCAATCTTGCCTGCCCTGCGAAGTGCTTACGAGGCGGGCGTCGTGACCGTTCCGTATCGGGTATTTCCCGGAGGCGAAGACGGCGTCGATTACACACGGTATATCGGCCTGAACTCCGCCGACGACGGCGTGACCTGGGCAAATTGGATCAAAGAGATTCTTCCTGATGGTGGCAACGTGCTGATGTTGAGCGGTCCTGCGGGCAACAGCCAGGGCACGCTGGAATCAGAGGGCTTGCACAACACCCTCGAACCCGAGGGCAAGTACACGTTCATCGGAGAGCAACCGTTCGAGGTGACCAACTGGGACCCGGCGTTAACGCAGCAGGTGCTGACCGCTGCCATCGCCAAGTTCCCTGAGATCGACGTGATCGTCTCTGACTTTGGTCCTTCGTTGGTCGGAGCTCTCCCCGAGTTCGAGAAGAGTGGACGGTCGATCCCAGCAATCGCAACGTCCGACGGCAACCTCCTCGGGTGTTTCTGGCACGACAACCAGGAGAACAACCCCGACTTCAAGCTGATGACTATTCAGACCGGAAACGACCATGTGCGGTTGGCGATGCAATGGGCAATCGCTCTGGCAACCGGCGGTGAGACGCCGAGCGCCACGGCTCACAGCCACCTGGTCTTCGAAAACTCGGTGACCGGCGATCCGAATCCGGTTCAGTGTGAGCCTGATCTTCCCGGTGACATCTACCTCTCAGCGGAGATGTCCGGTGCAGACCAGGCCGCATTGATGCAGTAACCGACAACTAAGCACGAACGGAAAAGGGATTCGTCGCATTCCGCGACGAATCCCTTTTTGTCGATTTCAACTGTTTCGATTTCAACTGTTTCGATTTCAACCTTTTCCGATTTCAACCCTGCCGGCGGAGCGGCTCGACTCGAGTTTCTCGATCAAGACGCAACACCTCGGCCGAACATCCATAATGGGGCAGGTGTACTGACGGTCCCAGCAGCCAATCGGACTGAGAACAAGGAAGGATGAACATGAAGGCGGCGCGCTTTTACGGAGCCAAAGACATTCGGGTCGAGGAGATAGACCCACCCGGCGAACCAGGGCCCGGCGAAGTGCTGATAGCTCCGAGTTGGTGTGGCATCTGCGGCACCGACCTACACGAATACATCGCAGGCCCGATCGTCACTCCCGCCCATCCTCACCCTCTCACCGCTGCCCGGTTGCCCCAGGTGCTCGGTCATGAGTATTCGGGAACGGTCGTCGCAGTTGGACCGGACGTCACCCATGTGAAGGAGGGCGACCGAATCGCGGGCATGCCTCTCATCTCTTGCATGCATTGCTATCACTGCGTGCGCGGGGATCAGCATCTCTGTCAGACCATGGCGTGCACAGGCTTGAGCTACCAGTGGGGCGCATTGGCCGATCTGGCAATGGTGCCGGGCTATCAGCTCTCCGTGCTGCCAGATGATCTGACCATGCAACAAGGCGCACTGCTCGAACCGGCCGCTGTTGCCGTTTACGCAGTCGAACGGGGGCGCGTACATGCAGGTGATACCGTCCTGATTGCCGGTCTGGGACCAATCGGCGCGCTGGCGGCCATGGCAGCGAGGGCGCTCGGTGCTGGACAGGTACTGGCAGTGGAGCCGAACGAGAATCGTGCTTCCCGTGCTGGCCATTTCGGTGTTGATAAGGTCCTCGCCGCCGACGACGGCCTGACTGAAAGCATTCTCAAATTGACCGGCGGCATCGGCGCCGATGCCACGATCGAATGCTCGGGTACCGAAGCAGGTTTGAACGTCTGCGTCGACGCCGTCCGCGCAAAAGGCGTTGTTGTCCAGGCCGGTCTGCACACAGGTCGAGCGAGCGTTGATCCGATGGCATGGTGTCTGAAAGATCTGACGATTGAGGCGACGTGGGCTTACCCGACCCACGTGTGGCCGCGGGTCGCACGTCTGGTGGCAACCGGAAGATTGCCGGTCGAACGGGTCGTCACCAGCGAGATCGGCGTGGATGACGTCGTCAAGGACGGCTTCGATCGTCTCGTCGACCCGAACGGAACCGAAACCAAGGTTCTCGTCTCCCCAATCGTTTCCTAACCGGCCCCATCAACAACGTATTCCAGGTCCAACCGATGGTTGTGCAAGCGCTTGCATCAACAGGGCATCTCCCGCTACTGTCCAGGATGGCTCTGCGACGTAAGTCGGTTGAGTCCCGGTCAGCGCAACGAGTTGGAGAAAGATCTGGATGACTGACGACGGTGTCAGCCCTCGATGGCATGATCCGACACGCGTCTTTGCGCCACTTCTCCACTGCGTGGTTCGGCGATGGTAAGTAGCGAAACTCCGATGACGCTGGACGTGACCGATGAGGCAACCCTGGTTATGACCGGAGTATTCAAGAGCTACGAGGGGGTTCAGGCACTCTCGGATGTGTCCTTTGAAGTACGTCCCGGCGAGATTCACGCACTGCTCGGCGAAAACGGCGCAGGCAAATCAACGCTCATGGGCATCGCCTCGGGTGAGACGCAACCGGACGCCGGAGTGATCCACTTCGAAGGTGTCCAACAACCAGCACTGTCGCCGGGGTCGGCTCGAGCCCTGGGCATCGCGATCGTTCATCAGCACCCTGCTCTTTTGCCGGATCTCAGCGTCGCCGACAACATCCGCCTCGGCGTGCCCCGCGAACGCCTTCAGGTCGAGGAGAGCGAAGAGGCGTCGATGAAGGCGATCCTTGCCGACGTCGGACTCCAGATACACCTCAACGATCGAATCGGAGATTTGACGCTTGCGAACAAACACCTCCTGGAAGTCGCCAAAGCGTTCGCCGTTTCGCCCCGATTGCTGATACTCGATGAGCCGACCGCACCGCTAGGGAAGGACTCCGTCGAACTCTTATTCGATCATGTCCGAGCGATCGCCGAGCGCGGTACAGCTGTGGTTTATATCACCCATCGCATGGCGGAAGTCCGCCTGCTCGCCAACCGGGTCACGGTGTTGCGTGACGGCAAACTGAGTGGCGCCGCCGAAGTAGACGACGTCACCGACGATGAACTCTTTGCCTGGATCGTCGGGCGTCGGCTCATCGATTCGACGTTTCCCGATAAACGCCCGGCTGGCGAGGACGACACCGACTACCTCGAGGTCTCCGCCCTGTCCGGGGAGGGATTTACGGATATCTCGTTTAAAGGACGAAAGGGCGACATCATCGGAGTCGCCGGCGTTGTTGGCAACGGCCAGAGCGAGCTTCTGGCCGCTATCGCAGGGCTCACCTCGTTTGAGGGCGAGATATCAATCGACGGCACCGAGTATTCCTCGCGTTTCCTGCGAACGGGCTCGGCATATATGCCTGCCGACCGTCAGAAAGAGGGTTTGATGGTGACGTTGTCGGTTCGTGAGAACGCGGCCGCCAGCGCATTGAAACGTTTCACACGAGGTCCCTTTGTCCAACACCGTGCGGAGGTCGCTGCCGTTCGTTCCGAATTCGATGAACTCGATGTGAAGACTCCCTCGACCGAGACGAACGTCGCGGCTCTGTCTGGTGGGAACCAGCAAAAGGTTGTGATGGCGAGAGCCCTTCTGTCTCAACCGTCATTCTTGATCGCTGATGAGCCGACACAGGGTGTCGATGTCGGCGCACGGGCGGAGATCTATCGCATTCTGCGCGAAGTTGCCAACAACGGCATTCCGGTGATCGTCGCGTCGTCGGATGCCCACGAACTGGAGGGACTGTGCGATCGGGTGATCGTCATGTCGCGTGGCCAGAAGATTGTCGAGCTCGCGGATGAGGAGGTCACAGAGGAGCGCATCGTTCGCGCAGCCGTGAGCGCCACTACACATACGAGCGATCGATCGAAGCCGACCCGTGATTCGTCTGCAATCCAGCGTTTCCTACAAGGTGACTACGCTCCCGTTTGGGTATTAGCAGCAGTGATCCTGACGCTCGGCGGATACATCCTCTCGACGAATGATCGATACCTCAGCGCCTTCAACATCACATCGGTTCTGAGCCTCGTCGCTGCCCTCGGGTTCATTTCGATCGGACAAACGGCTGTATTGATGCTGGGCGGAATCGATTTATCGGTGGGTCCCCTCGCCGGATTCCTCGTCGTCGTCGGGTCGTTTTTCCTCATCGATGGGAAGACGCCGGGTGTAATGATCCTCGGATTTGTCGCCATGGCAGCTGCAGCAGCCGTGGTTGGGCTCGTCAACGGCTCGTTAGTCCGATTTGCGAAGTTCACGCCGGTCGCGGCCACGCTGACACTGTTCATCGGTCTCCAGGGGTTGAGCTTCGTGCTCAGGGATCGACCGGGAGGTTTCATCAGCGGCGACATCACCCGGGCGATCCAGGTGAAACTCGGTCCGGTGCCGTGGTCGTTCATCATTCTTGTCGTGATCTCGGTCCTCATGGAGCTGGCACTGCGGAAAACCTCATGGGGAAGACAACTCCGTGCGGTCGGGTCGAACGAGGACTCGGCGAGACGACTGGGCATCGGCATAGATCGGACATCGGTAGGCGTCTATGTCACTGCTGCTCTTTTCGTATTCCTTGGCGCGATTGTGCTGCTCGCTCAGCTCGGGATCGGCGATCCCTCTCAAGGGCTCGGCTATACCCTCAGCAGTATCACCGCCGTGGTTCTGGGCGGAACCAGTCTGCTCGGTGGCCGTGGCACGTTTGTTGGAACCTTGTTTGGGGCATTCCTGATTGTCCAGGTTCAGAACGCCACAGTCTTTCTCGGGCTGAGCCAGACGTATCAGTTCTTGTTTCAAGGTCTGCTCATCATGAGCGCAGCCATCATCTACAGCCAGGTAAGGGGGCTCCGAAGAGAAATATGAATTGTCAACCGACGCCATCCATCAACCGCCGGAATCCATCGGCGGATTACGAACTCAAAAGGAGATGTACATGGACCTGAAAGCAATACACCACGTGGGGCTCGTCGTCCGGGACCTCGATCGTTCAATCTATTTCTATCACGACCTCCTTGGGCTTCCGTTTGCCAACGAACCCACCGAATGGTTCGAAGGTCCGGCACTCGAAAAGGGCGTGGGAGTGCCGGGAGCGAAGCTTCGTCAGGTGTGTCTCTGGGTTGGGCCGGCATCGTCGATGGAGATGATCGAGTACGCCAACCGGCCCGAGGAAAGCACGAAGGCCGTCCCCAACAACTACATGGGAGCCGCCCACGTGTGCTTTCTGGTCGACGATATTCACGCCAAGAAAGCCGAGCTGGAGGGCAAGGGCGTTGAGTTCTACTCCGATGTCAACATCGTCGATGAGGGACCACTGGCCGGATGGCGCTGGTGCTATTTCAGCGACCCTGATGGACTAGCCCTGGAGCTCGTGGAAATCGCCTATTACTTGAAAGACGAACGAGAGGCGGCGGCGGCCGAATATCTGAGAACACGCCCATCGCTAGAGGAGATCGAGGCACGGCTCTAGCGCACAGTCGATAGTGCCAGTGGGAACACGTCCCAACGGCGATTTGAGAAAGAGAGAGAACTTGTGACTGACTTTCCTGTGGCAACCACGCGGGCGCCCGGCGTTATGGGCGTTGATTGGGAGGACCGGGTCGACTTCGAACGCTTGCGACAGTACCGACTGGCACGCGTTCGCGAACAGATGGAAGCCCACGGCCTGGGTGCGGTGCTCTTGTTCGAGACCTCAAACATCCGTTATGCGACGGCCACTCAGATCGGATATTGGGCGTTCAACAAGGGAGAGCGCTGGGCGGTCGTAACTCGCGACACGCGGCCGAAGGTGTGGGACTTCGGTTCGGCAGCCAAAGCGCATCGGATTCAGCTTCCACATATGTACGACACCGAGAATTCGATCGGCGGCAATACAGGGCTGCAAGGGGCGATTGGCCCCGAGGCCGGGCTTCACGCTCGCGCCGCCAAGGAGATCGCCGCGTATTTGGAGGATTTGGGTCTGAAGAATGAACCTCTCGGCGTCGATATGGCGGAGACCTCTGTCTTCCTCGCGCTCCAACAAGAAAATTTGAACGTCGTCGATGGTCAGCAGGCGATGATGAAGGCGCGGGAAATCAAGAACCAGGACGAGATCATGCTCCTTTCTCAGGCCTCTGCGATGGTGGACGGGATTTATCAGGACATCTTCGAAATGCTCAAACCCGGGATCAGAGAATCTGACGTGGTGGGCATGGCCCATGCCCGCTTGTTTGAAATGGGCTCGGAGTTCGTCGAAGCCATCAACTCGATCGCCGGCGAAAGATGCGCCCCGCATCCGCATGTCTTCTCGGATCGATATATCCGCCCGGGCGACCAGGCCTATTTCGACATCATCCATGCTTACAACGGCTATCGCACCTGTTACTACCGCACCTTCGTGGTGGGAAGAGCAACTCAGGCAC
>JABDOU010000017.1 GCA_013043085.1 Acidimicrobiia bacterium | reverse complement strand
CGGCCAACTCTCCCGTGCGCCTGGCTGTGCCGATCACGGAAGCACCCTCGTCCGCGTAACTACGACAAAGCTGCCGTCCGATGCCCGAGGATGCTCCAGTGACGAGGATGGTTCTGTCGGCGAGGTTGTCAGACATGATCGGCGCAGCATAGGAGAGATCGGTGGATGCCGATGAAAGCCCGATGGCGATAGGCACTGAGGGTCCTGTTCACGCGCCGGCATGCACTCGATTAAACATGCTCGTTCTCGTCGCAGTCCTTGTTGCGGGAACGCTCGAGTCAATCAATTGGATTTCTTTTGGCCCCTGGCAAGAGAAGTCTGGTGTAGGGAGCGCCGCTGCGTCGCTGATCAGCGCCCACCGGGCTTCTCACGACACGGTCTCACTGTCCTCACCCGCAGTTCGTCTGCTACTCATTCCGCCCGTCTCATCGGCTCGTTGCTGACACTAGATCTGTCCCACCGGACGATGCACCTCGGGTACGCGTAACGGATCGTGCACAACGTCGTTGATGAGGCCAGATTTCTGGGAAAAGTGGGAGTTGGTTGTTGACAAATGGCGCGAAGTGGGGCATAGTGGGGGACCCGTGCACGAGTACGGATACGCCGAGGCCACGAAGAGGGTCGAAAAGGCGTGGAGGACCAACCAACCGAGGGACCACCGCATGGCGAACGCCGCCGATCAATCGAAGCTCAACCACGCGGCTCGCTCTTGTGTTGGCTCCCATGGCGGATCGTTCGGCGAGCTGACTGGCTCCCTCACAATGGGAAGACCTTGATTTGTTCGTTGGTGAATACGCCCACGCTCTCGACGGGAAGGGCCGCCTCGTGCTTCCCAGCCGATTCCGTGATGATCTCGCATCGGGGTGCTATCTCACAAAGGGCCAGGAGCGATGCCTCTATGTGTTCGACGAGCAGCAATTCGATCGCGAGGTCGAACGCGTCAGGTCCATCCCGCGTGCGGATCGCAGCTATCGCACATACGCTCGCGTGTTCTTCAGCGGAGCCAGCGACCAGCAGCTCGACAAGCAGGGGCGCATCCAGATACCGGCCGGCCTCCGTGCCTATGCATCCCTCAACAAGGACGTCGCCATTCTCGGTGTCGGAGAGCGAATCGAAATCTGGGACAGCGAAACCTGGGCTGCCTATCTGGCAGGCGAGGCGGATCAGTTCTATTCGGATATCAGCGAAGACACATCCCGCGGTGGAGGAGGCTCCCAATGAAGAGAAATACTGATAGGCGTACCGCAAGGGGTGTCGGAGAAGATCTCGACAGTCAGGAATCGCTCATCACATGCCCACATTTCGAGATGACACTTCGCACCGACTGCCCATGCTTTTCAGAGCAAATGCTCCAGCTTGCGATCGATCTGGCCTTCCTCGAGCAGGTCGGTCTCTTCGACGATGAGGACGATCTCGATGTGAGCCGTTTCTCTATCTCCGACCTCACGCCTGAGGACGATGCACCAGACGGACCTCGCCTGCCTGATCCCCTCCCACTAAGAAAATTTGGAAATGAACTTCCCTTAAGTCGCGAAAAACGCCACAATTCAGGTTGGGATCAGATTCCCGGTCCTGACAGGGCCGCTCAAGATACGCTCCGAGGTACAACGACGTCAGACCCGCACTTGGGAATAGCTGGTGCATTGCCAGCCCCCCGGATGCCATATGGAAGACCCCTTACTCCGCCCGCTTCCATGTTGGCGCCAGCGCTCCGGGGGGCTGGCAATGAATCAGACACCCAGCCCGGGTCACCGACCGGTGATGCCGGAGGAGGTCGTCGAGGCCTTCCAAACCATTCCGAACGGGACGATCGTCGACGCCACATATGGGGGCGGGGGACACAGTCGCCTCCTGCTGGCGGCCGGCGGCCCGGAGCGTCGAATACTGGCGATCGACCAGGATCCAGCAGTTCGGGATCCCGTGAATCGGATGGACGAACCCGACCAGGCCGTGGACCGGCTGACTCTCGTCACGGACAACTTCCGCCGCCTGCGGCAGATTGCTGAGGAGCTTTCCCTTGATGCGATTATTGGAATTCTTTTCGATCTGGGTTTCTCATCCCTACAAATGGATGACCCTGCGCGCGGCTTTAGTTACCGATCCGAGGGTCCCCTCGACATGCGACTTGGACGCCCGACCCATCCCGACGCATCGAGTTCAGAGCATCGAAGAGGTGGTGCCGGTGCAGCGCACGGATGGCGAACCGCAGCCGAAATCGTCAACGAGGCGGATGTCGGCGAACTTACGCGGATCATCGACCGGTATGGCGAAGAGCCCATGGCCGGCCGGGTTGCACGAGCCATCGTCAAATCTCGTCCCATCGCCACCACCACCGAACTCGCCTCGATCATCTCGGATGCGATCCCGGCTGCTCTCAAGCGGACTCGTCACCCCGCCAGACGCACATTCCAGGCGCTACGTATCGCCGTCAACGATGAACTGGAAGCGCTCTCGGAAGGACTCGACGCAGGTCTTGATCTCCTTGCTCCAGGAGGGCGAATAGCCGTGTTGAGTTACCACTCTCTCGAAGATCGCATTGTGAAACGCGCGTTTAGAAAACGATCAGAACCTGATGATGGTTTGATGCCCGTCGTTTCCGTCAAGCCCTCGTTCCGTGAAATCAATCGCCGGCCGCTGCGGCCTGGTGACGATGAGATTGCGTCAAACCCGCGAGCTCGTAGCGCCCGGCTGAGAGTGGCGGAACGGCTATGAGTGCTCGTACGCGTTCGCGCGGCAACCCCGGCTCCAGGATTCTCCCGAGGCCCCGGCTCGTTCCCGGCACGGGCACCAGGGGAATCGGGCTAGGACAAGGGCTGGTCGCCTATGGATGGATCTTTGTAGCCAGCTTGATTGGGCTCACTCTCTTTTTCGGGGTTATTTACGCGAGAGTGTTCCTCGACAAGTCTGCATTCGAAATCGCCGATCTGCAGGTAGAGATCAGGCAGCAACAGCAGCTGAATCAACAATTGCATTTACAAGTGGCCGAACTCGAGGCACCCGGGCGGGTCTTCGATGCGGCCACCCGACTAGGGCTTCTCCATCCGGAGATGCCCCCGACTGTGATCGAGAACTGATGAACGGACCATGCGCTGTTGTCCGGGTGCGAGGTACGGCATTGGGGTCGGTCCGGGTCAGGACGTAGGACGTGGGGCGCCGCCTGACGCGCCCGGGGGTCAAGAGGACGCTCGGTGTGGCGTTCCTGCTGGCCATTGGTTGGCTGTATGTCGGCCTGAGGGTGTTCGACCTGCAAGCCGTTCAAGCATCCGAGCTTGAATCCCAGGCTCTAGGTCAGAGATTTCGCCAGGTCGAACTCGCTGCTGACCGCGGTGCAATTCTCGATCGCAACGGCAGGGAACTTGCGATCACGGTCGATGCGTCAACGATCTATGCCAATCCGAGCGAGATACCGGATCCGGGAGCTGTCGCCGAAGTGCTGTCGGCAGTTCTCGGGATTCCACGCGGGAAATTGGTTGAAGATCTCAGCAAGGAATCCAGTTTCGTATACCTTGCCCGGAAAGTCGATCCGAAGATCGCGGATACCGTGACGAATCTCAAGCTTCCGGGCACCGAGCAGAGGATTCCCGGGATATATGTGCTCAGTGAGGCTGCAAGGGCATATCCCGCGGGACCGCTAGCGGCGCAGGTTCTCGGGTTTGTCGGAATCGACAATGAAGGTCTCGAAGGCCT
>JABDOU010000004.1 GCA_013043085.1 Acidimicrobiia bacterium | reverse complement strand
GATGGGAACTCCATCATCCGATCGATCGCATGGAGGTGCTCTACGACGCCATTGTCGACGCAGGGCGCTCGCACGACATGGTCGAGTTCGGCACATACGCGATGGGCGTAATGCGTCTCGAAAAGGGCTACAAGGCCTGGGGATCGGAGTTAACAACCGAGATAACCCCGGTCGAAGCAGACATCATGCGCTTTGTCGACTTGTCAAAGGAGTTCAAAGGAAAGGCCGCTACGGTCGCCAGGCAAGGTGAAGACCTGCCCATGGTATGCGTATATGCGGAGCTCGACGCAGGCGACGCCGACTGCCGTGGTAACGAGCCGACGCTTGACGCCGGCCGGGTTATGGGCATCACGACCGCTGGAACCTGGGCGCATTCGGTGGGTAAGAGCGTGTTCTTCGCATACGTCGAGCCGAAGTTCGCAGCACCTGGTTCGAGTTTTGACGTTCGTGTCATGAATGACATCCGGCAGGCGACAGTGTTGGCCGATCCGGTCTGGGATCCCAAGAACGAACGGATTCGCGCCTAGTGGCGAAGCGGTCCGGAGGCCGCGAAGCACGCCTGGCCGCTCGCGCCGCGGAACTTCCTGTCAAGCCGGTGCGGCCCGGACAGCCTGGTGGAAACTACAAGCCGCTGTCCGACGGTCAACTTCAAAGCGTCTTCGACAACGCGCTCGACATCCTCGAGGAGCTGGGAATGGGATCACCCATCCCAACCTTCGTCGAGTCCATGGTCGGAGCCGGCGGTTGGATGGACGACAACGAGCGCCTCCATTATCCCCGCGACCTCGTGCTGAAGGCGATCGAATCGGCCGCCAAGGACTTTGTTTGGCATGGGCTCGATGAGGATCGCAGTGTTGAACTAAAGGACCAGAACGTTCACTTCAGCACAGCCGGAGCAGCCGTTCTCATGCTCGATCATGCAACGAAAACGTTTCGAGAGTCCACCTCAGCCGACCTCTACGACTCGGCCCGGCTCGCGGATACTCTCGAACACATACACACCTATGTCCGAACCGTTGTGGCGCGCGATGCCGACAATGCCCGCGACCTCGACATCGTTACGGCATACGCGACGATGATGGGCACTACCAAGCCGCAGGGCACGTCCTTCTTTCAGCCCGAACACGTCTATGAGGTCGTCGACATGTACGACATGCTCCTGGGTGAGGAGGGTGCATTTCGCAAACGGCCGTTTGTCGTCGCCAATGCCACGTTCGTGGTTCCGCCGCTTCGTTTTGCCCAGGATACGGCTGAATGTATGGTGGCCCAGGTCCGAACCGGTATGCCCATCAATCTGCTTTCGGCAGGCCAGGCCGGAGCCACCTCACCTGCCTCGCTGTCGGGTTCTCTCGTTCAGGCGATGGCGGAGTGTCTTGCTGCGCTCACGAGTGTCAATCTTCTCTCGCCGGGCCACCCGTGCATTTTCAGCATGTGGCCCTTCGTTTCTGACCTCCGGACGGGCGCGATGAGCGGCGGGAGCGGCGAAGAGGCTCTGCTGAATGCCGGCGCCGGTCAATTGGCGAATTGGCTCGGGCTGCCCTCCGGCAGCGCCGCCGGGATGGCCGACTCGAAACTTCCCGACGCTCAAGCCGGTCATGAAAAAGGGCTCACTGTATCGCTCGTTGCGCAGGCCGGCACAAACGTCGTCTATGAATCTGCGGGGATGCTGGCTGCCTTGCTCGGACATTCGCTAGAAATGATGGTCATCGACAACGACCTGCTGGGTGCCGTAAACCGGACGATTAGAGGAATCGAAACCGATGATTACGCGCTGGCGCGTACGGTCTTCGACGAAGTTGTGAAGGGCGAAGGGCATTTCCTGGGGCACCCTCAGACGCTTGATCTCATGGAGAAGCACTATGTCTATCCAATGGTGGGTGATCGGCTGAGTCCCGACGACTGGAAGGACGACGGCGCGACCGACGCATCCGACCGTGCGCATTCCTACGTGGCTCGTACCTTGTCTTCGCACTACCCCTCGCACGTGAGCCCCAAAAAGGACGCTCAAATCCGGGACGCGTTCAACATCATTCTTCCTCCCGAGTCTGTCGACGGGTCTGACCAACGGTGGCGGCGGGAGGCCCGGTGACGCTTCCTGATCGGGCGGAGGTGGTCGTCGTTGGCGGCGGAATCGTGGGGTGCAGTGTTGCCTACCATCTGGCAAGGCGGGGCGTCACGGACGTGCTACTCCTCGAGCAGAATCAACTCACCGGAGGCACAACATGGCATGCGGCCGGCCTGGTATCACAGCTGAAATCCTCCCATAGCCTCACGAAGCTCGCGACTTATTCGGCCCGGCTGTTTGAAGAGCTCGAATCCGAAACCGGTCACGCGACCGGATACCGCACCCCCGGATCAATCTCGGTGGCCGACAATCCCGAACGTTGGGAAGAGATCATGCGGGGCGTTTCGATGGCCAAGACGGTCGGAGTCGAGGCCTACGAAATCTCGCTCGATGAGGCTGCGGAGCGATGGCCTCTGATGCGGACCGACGATCTGGTTGGAGCGGTCTATATCCCGAAGGACGGGCAGACGAGTCCGGTAGATACGACCATGGCGCTCGCCAAAGGAGCCAGAGATCGAGGAGTGAAGATCGTCGAAGGGGTGTCGGTCGAGATGCTGGTCACATCAGGCAGCCGGGTGACGGGAGTACAAACCGAACAGGGATTCGTTGAGGCCGAATCCGTTGTCATCTGCGGAGGCATGTGGACTCGCCAGCTGGCTTCCACAGTCGGCGTCAACGTGCCACTCCAGGCCTGCGAACACTTCTACATCGTGACCGAAGCGATCGATGGGGTGGCGATTGGCCTCCCTACCCTCAGGGATCCCGGCAACTACACCTACTTCAAGGAAGAAACCGGCAAGATCATGGCCGGCTTCTTTGAACCGCGGGGGAAGGTTTGGAACCTGGATTCGATTCCCCGCGATTTCACGTTTGGGACGTTGCCGGAGGATTGGGAACATGT
>JABDOU010000356.1 GCA_013043085.1 Acidimicrobiia bacterium | reverse complement strand
ATCGGCTGCCACTCCCGTCATCCCTTGCGCCGCCGGGCATCGATCGCCACACCCATGACGTCTTGCGCGGACTGCGACTCGAGCTCTGTACCGCTTCCATGGCTTCGCATTCTCGATATGCCGGCCGATACAATCACGCCCATGAACATATTGAATCGGATTGCTGAATTCTTCAAAACGCTCGGGCGCAAGCCAACGTTCAAGCCGGGCACAATCGAGATGTCGGATGAAGCCGAAATCGAAATCGAGCGACGGCGAGGCATGCCGGGCAACTAGGGGTCAAGGGTCCGCCTCGCTTCCAGGCATGGGCCACCACGTCGCAGCAGTTCTCGTCTGCACGAGAGCGCGGCCCTCGGGAGAGACCGTAGTTCATCAAAGACGGCCAGATGTTTTTGACGACAATCGCTCAGGCGAGGGACGACACCCGGGCCTCTGATGTCTCAGTTCCCCGAGTTGCGGCCGAAGGTTCGGAAGAGCACACCCCACAGGATTGCGACGACCGCCAGAAGAGCGACGAGTATCGTCCAGATGATTCCACTGCCAGTGGCTGCGGACTCGGGGACATACATCGATCCGGGCTCCCCGGCAGCCGCACGGTATGAGAAGGTATAGGCAGATTCGTTGAGGTCGCCGTCCTCTGATGCAAACTTATATCGCACGAGGTAAAGACCGTCGACCTGAAGAGGGTTCATCTCAAATATCAGCCGTTCGGGAGCGGCTGATGTCAACGTCCCGTCCACCTCCACTTCTCCGGGTGCTGTGAGGGTGACGACCGCGTCGGTCACGGCGGCGTCGAATACCAGCTCGATTTGGTTTATGCGGCCCCCGATCTCCGCGCCGGGCTCAGGCGAAGCCGAGATCAGGCCGGAGTGGGCGCCCGCCGGGCCGGCTCCGAGCAGGCACAATGCCAACACGAGGAACAGCCCTCCGAGCCGTCGAGGCCACCTGGACGTGACCGCAATGAACGTGACGGCGTCAGGAGAATTGGGCACACGCGAGCTTGTTGTCGAGCAGGTCAACCGGATGAACAACCACCGATCGTCCCTCGGAACCGGCCACCGTGGCATTCTCTGCCGTCATGAATCCATCCTCCCCGGCCGTGAAGCCGAGATGGATCTCGTTTGGCGGATCGTCTCCGCCTGCGGGATCAAACTTGTAGTGGGCTCCACCGTTCTCGCTGCAGGTGCCTTCGTGGAGATGGGCGATGTATTCGCTACCGGGCTGAAGGCCGGTGAGCCTGAGCGTCAAGGTTGTCCCGGCACTGGACCGGGCAATACCCGCGGTTCCGGATGTGTCGTCGTGGCCCTCCGGGCGGGTGGAGAGCAGTTCGAGGTCGGCGCCTGCCACCTCTTCTGCCGGGGTGGCATCGGCATTTCCCATGTTCATGTCCGCCATGTCCGACATGGAGTCGGTAGAGGTCGGCGGGTCAGCAACGGGCTCGTCGGAGGCGCCGCAGGCCGTGACAAATACAGCTGTCCCGACGGCAAGGATGATCAAACGGAGAGAAGGTCTCATGTGCACTCCGACGTCCTGGAAGAAAGAAAGGTAGCAAGAATTACAAGAACGGCCGAACTTCGACGTCAGGATTCGCGTACGTTGAAGGTCTCGATTGGTCGACCCACGAATCATTCGAATCGGCGACCGAAGGCAAGTCGGCAGGCCCAGGGCCCCGATGCCTTGACGGACCACATGGTGGCGTGGAAAGCGGCCCTGATGGAGATCGGCACGGCGGGATCAAGCCGGCCTCTTCGAAGCCGAACCCGAGCCGCTCTAGCCGATTGCACGGTTGGGTCCCGGCGATGCTTGAATTGGTGTAACGAACAGGGAGCCACTACGAGCAACGTCGCGATCTATCACAACCCCCACTGAAACTCTTCCAAGAACGCCTTGGCGGTCGCCGAGGATTTGGGAGTCGAACACGACACAGTGCTCTATATGAAAGAGCCGCCGGATCGCGAGACGCTCGAGCACATCGTCTCCATCCTCGAAGATCCCGTCGAAGATCTGGTACGTAAGGACTCCAGGTTCAAAAAGCTCGACCTGAACCCCGACGACTATGTCGACAACCCGCAAGCTGTTGTCGATCTGCTACTGCAGCAAAAAGCACTGATGCAGCGTCCGGTGGTCATCAGGGGCGACAAAGCGATCATCGGACGACCCAAAGCAAGGATTGCTGAGTTTCTTGCAGGCTGAGCAACGGAGCGCGACATAGGCGCAACGGAAGAATTCGTCACCCACTCCCGATATGGCAGCAACGAATTTGATGGAGCAGATCGCACGCTTGCCAAGATCCGGGGATCACAGAGCTGATATCGCGCTTTGGTAACGCGTGAAATGCAGGAGGGTCACCGTTGTGGCGGCTCTCGGGACGACGCAATCGGAGACGCCACAGTGGTCGATCTGGTGCCACCACAATCCCAAGCAGGATCACCCCCAACCACGCATGAGATAGTCATCGGAGCACTAGCGCTCGGTAGCCTCTTCCACGGCATGGGCTGCCAGCCACGTTGTGAGCGGCACCGCCGCCACCAACCCGATCGAGCCCACCAGGGTTCGGATGATCTCGGTGGCCACGGCCTCGGAGTTCGCCAGGGATCCCAGTGACTGCTCGGATAGCACGAACAGGGCAAGGAGAGGAAGCGCCGCGCCGGAATAGGCCAGCACCAGCGTGTTCACAGTAGAAGCAATGTGATCACGCCCGATTCGCAGCCCGGCCCGGAACAGGTCGCTTGGCGACATGCTGGGATCGGCCGCCCGTAGCTCCCAGACGGCCGAAGCCTGGGTCACGGTGACATCGTCCAGCGCGCCCAGGGCTCCGAGAACGATGCCGGCAAGCACGAGGCCCCGGAAGTCGAGCTCCATCGAGAAGAGGGTGAGGTAGCTGGCTTCCTCTGCTGCAAAACCGGTCAGCTGCGCCCACTCGACCACGAGCCACGAGAGCAGCACCGTCAACACGAGGGCACTCAGCGTGCCGACGAGCGCAACGGTCGTCAATGGTCGGAATCCGTGTGCGACGTAGAGGGCCAGATAGGCGATCGCAGCTGCTCCCACCACCGCCACCATGACTGGCGGCTTGCCGTCGAGAATTGCCGGAAGGACAAACCAGAAAAGCAGCCCGAGACTGGCGAGCAGGCCGGCGAGAGCGGCCACTCCCCGCAAACGACCGAGCAGGACCACGGCGGCGGCGAACAAGACGGCCACCCATGCGAGAACGCTGCGCCTTTGCAGGTCGAAGAATTGATACTGGAGGTCCGGGTCGACATCAGGGCGGTAGCCCATGACCACCCGATCGCCTGGATCGAAGTCGGTGACAGGCGACACAGAAAACACCTGGTCGACGAGCCGGTCCTCGTCGGGTCCGGCCGTCATGACAAAGGTCACCTCGATGCAGTCCTCACACGGACCCGGCCTGATACCGATGACCTCGGCCTCGTATGTTTCAGCCACTAGGAAGTCGGCCAAGTCGTTCGACTGCCCGCGGTAGGACTGCCCCGGCCACAGCATGATCAGGCCGATCACAACAAGCACCGCCCCGGCCACGGCAGTGATCATGAGGGCACGGGTGTCGATGACCAGCCGCGGAGCGCTGGTGGAGGGCTCGGGCGTCGCCAGGAACTCCTCCCAGTCGGATTGGTCGGCATCCGGATCGGGTTCAATCACATCACTCACAAAGCAAGAGCGTACCGGCGACTACCGTCCGCTTGGTGTCAGGATGTGATGACCGGCGAGCAGCCTCTTTCCCGCAGACCCGATGGGTGCGATGGATCAGTCGCAGGTCCGCATGGTTGCCCCGCTACGACCGCAGGGCAGCAATGAGCTCGTCTTTGGTCATGTCCGATCGACCTTCGATGTCGAGCTCCTGGGCTCGTTCGTACAACTCGTCCTTCGTCCACTCCTCGTAGGCCTCTG
>JABDOU010000326.1 GCA_013043085.1 Acidimicrobiia bacterium | reverse complement strand
ATGCGATATCGGCGTTTCAGCCCGACGTGGCCATCATCCAGATCGGAGTGAACGACATCTGGGGAGCTCCCTCACCTCCCGGCGATCCCAAAAATTCCTATCCGTATGATCCGCCAGCCGCCATGGCCGATATTTCCGGCATCATCGCCAACTTGCGGGCCGCCAACCCGGACGTCATTGTCCTGCTCGGGGAACTCCTTCCGTGTTTCCAGGGCGTGGTGTGTACGGGCAACCAGGACTTCCCCTCACGTATCGATGAGATGAACCAGGCGCTCATTGGTCTGGTTATGGCTGAAACGACACCCGAGTCGCCGGTCGAGTTGGTGCCGCTCAACAGCCAGATCTACCCTGGCGATCTATCCGATGGATTGCACCCAAACGACGTGGGAGATCAGAAGGTGGCGACCACTTTCTTCGACGCCCTCCAGGCTTTGCTCTAGAAGACGGGTGGGGAGCTAGCCTTTTTCGAGGACGAAGTGGTACTCGTTGTTCTGGTCGAATTGTTCCTTGACCGAGTGTCCCATATCGCCGGCCCACGCCGGAATATCGCTCAGCGCACCGCGATCGGTTGCGACGATGGCGAGGGTTTGACCAGACGTCATATTCTTCATCGCCTGGGAGACCTTGATTACTGGCATCGGGCATTGCAGCCCGCGTGCGTCGACTGTGACATCTGCTTCCATGTGTATTCCTCTCAAATGAACAGGCTGATCGATGCTTCTTTCATGAGGCTGATGGCGGCGCCGGCACCCGCAGGGGTGTCGAGACCGTCGATGAGATCACTCTCCTGCAAACCCATCAGATCCATTGTCATGCCGCATGGCCAGAGCTTGACACCCATTTCCTGAGCTAGCTCCAGCAGCTCTTGAACCGAGGCGACGTTCTTTTCGTCGGCCAGGTCTTGCATGAACTTGGCGCCAAGACCACCGAAGTTGATCTTCGAAAGCTTGAGGCCATCTGTGCTGCCACCCGTGAAGGCCGACATCATCCGCTGCCGCCAATCTTCACCGGTGATACCGGCGTCCTGTCGCTTGAGAATGCCCAAACCCCAGAAGGTGAAGAAGATCGTAACGTCCATGCCATACGCGGCCCCGGTGGTTGCCAGGATCATCACCGGCCAGGCTTTGTCGAGATCGCCGGACGCAGCGATCAAGACCATTTTCTCGGCGGTAGGGGTTTCGTCGGCCGCCTCGGGCGAGGCTTCGGTCGACTGTTCGAGGGTTGTCATAATCCTTCCTCCTGCGGAAACATATGCACGTAGCCGCATATACGAGTGTAGACCGTGCCGACCGGAAGGGCGAGGACACGTCGTCTCGCGTAAACTGACCACCATGTCTGCCATAGAACGCGAACTGACGCAGCTCCACGCCAGTGTCTGCAAGGGCCTTGCCGATCCCAAGCGGCTGCTGATCATCAACGCGCTGAGAGACGGCGAGCGAGCTGTGAGCGAGCTGGCCGACGCTGCCGGTATCAGCCAGGCCAACGCCTCGCAGCATCTCGCTGTTCTGCGAGAAAAGGGTCTCGTCGAAGATCGCCGCAACGGCCAGTGGGTTTACTACCGCGTCACATCGCAGAAAATCATTCAGGCAATGGATCTCCTACGGGAGGTGATGGCCGACCAGATGCCAACCTCCTCTACGCCCGAGTGGACGACATCCATAGGATCCTGAACGCGGCGCGGCGATTGGTCTTGTATTCTGCATGACGGAGAATATGCACGTCCGTGCATATGTGTTGCCTTACCCTTGAGGCGGTAAGGAGCAAGGAAGGAAGCTCGCATGAGTGACTCCGGAAGTGGCGCAGTAGCCAGCGTCGACACCGACGAGCTGGCCGTGCGCGTTGATAACGATCCCCCTTTCATTCTCGATGTCCGTGCCCCTGAGCAGTTCGAGCGGTGGCAGATCGAGGGAAAAGCAGCATTCGACACCGTCAACATTCCCTATTGGACGGCTTTCGAAAACCCGGACGAGATGCTCAGCGTTCTTCCCGAAGGCACAGACGTGATCGTGGTGTGTGCCCATGGCGGGTCCTCCGAGCTCGTCGTGGAGGAGCTGAACCTTCCCAACCTCAAAAATCTGGCAGGCGGTATGGATGCCTGGTCGCGCACACTCGTGCCACACGAGCTGTGGAATGAGCAGGGTCAATTCGTCGTGCAGTTCGATCGGATTGCGAAAGCGTGTTTGTCGTATGTAGTTGGCGAGGCCGGCAAGCAGATGGCCGTTATCGATCCGGCGGCGGATTTGGATGTATACATGCGATTCGCAGAGGCCCAGGGCTGCACCATCACCGACGTTTTCGACACCCACCTCCATGCCGATCATGTCTCACTCGGAAGAGCTCTGGCGGACCGGACCGGCGCCACGTATCACATCTCAGCCGGCGACGCCGAGGAAGCCGTGTTCGAGTACCAGCCTCTCGAGGATGGCGAGACATTCCATTTCGGTGATCTCGAGGTCATCGTGCGATCGGTTGCAACCCCGGGGCACACGCCCGGTTCTACTTCTCTCGAGGTCGCCGGACGGTTTCTGATGACCGGTGACGCGGTGTTCGTGTCCGGTGTTGGCCGGCCTGATCTTGGTGGCGCAACCGACCCATGGGCGAGAGACCTCTTCAAAACGGTGCATGAGCGGCTCGCGCCATTGGATTCCAACCTCGACGTGTGTCCCGCTCACTACACAACCCGGTCCGAATCAGGAGCGGATGGAACTATTCGTCGCAAACTCGGAGACCTGCTCACCAACGATCCGGTCGTATCGATGGCCGATGAAGACGAATTCGTCGCCTACGTTGTGGAACATCTCGGAGAGGCGCCGGCCGTGTATGACGAGATCCGGAAGGTGAATCTTGGTCTCGTCGAGGCCGACGACGAGAAGATTCAGGAGCTCGAGGTGGGTCGCAACGAGTGCGCCCTCTCTGGCTAGGAGTTCGATCAGGCCAGTTCGTCGATGAGTGACCACAGCTGGTCTATGTGACGCTGCTCGGTGTTTGCCTGACTCGTTGAGATCCGGATATACCATCGGTCGTCGTGTGACGCCGATGTCAGATAAGCCTTTCCCGACGAGTTGACGGCGTCGGCCAGCGCCCGGGTTGGCTCGTTGCCGCCGATGTGGCGGAAACACACCAGAGCCAACGGATGGGGTGCGATGACTTCGAAACGTTCGTCTGCCTCGAGCCGGGCAGCGAGGTCGTTGGCAAAGCCAATGTGTTTGCGGATCAGGCCCCGGATGGCTTCAGCCCCGTAGCTGCGAAGCACGAACCACAGTTTGAGAGCCCGAAAGCGCCGACCGAGCGATACATGCCAATTGCGGTACATGATCACTTCGTCGTCACCCGCGGCCCGGAGGTATGAGGGTGTGATGTCGAGTGCGTCGATCAGCGGATCCCGATCTGCGACGTACAAGACCGAGCAGTCGAAGCTGACCAGCATCCACTTGTGAGGGTTGACGACGTACGAATCGACCG
>JABDOU010000298.1 GCA_013043085.1 Acidimicrobiia bacterium | reverse complement strand
GTATAGGGCAATACTTGAGCAATCAACTATTTAGTTATCAAGTTTATTCCCATGGGTCGGTAGAGTGATGGGCATGCCGGTAGATCTCAACGACCAGCGATTTTCGAGCTTTGGAAAACTGCTCGAGGTGCAGGCCCGTCTCCAAAAACTGCTCGATCGCCAACTGGAGGATGCGGTCGGGCTACCCCTGACCTGGTTTGAGGTCCTGTTACGGATTGCACGCTCGGACGATCAGGTATTGACGATGTCGGCGCTGGCGGGACAGGTCGTCCTCACTTCGGGCGGCGTTACCCGTCTTATCGACCGTATGACCGAGGAAGGGCTCGTCGAAAGGGTTCCCTGCCCGGGCGACCGGCGGGTCAACTGGATCAAGCTCACCGCACGCGGCCAAAAGACCCTGGAGGATGCTGCGGCCGTGCACCTGGAGCATCTCGACGAGGAATTCGCGGGACGGCTCAATGCATCCGAAATGGCGGGACTGGTCAGGGCGCTCGACTCACTCCACGCTTCGCTGTCCTGACATGGCTCGAGTCAGGCGTCGGCTCGCTTCCCGTCCGGCATGAGCCTGCCGCTCCGGACGGTGATCATCGGTGCCGGGCAACGTGGTCGGCACGTCTACGGGGCCTGGGCTCTCCACAATCCCAATGCCATGTCCATCGTTGGCGTCGTCGATCCCATTGACGAGAGACGGGCTGCGGTGGTGGCTGAGCACAAAGTTGTGGCCGGCTTCGGGAAGCTCGACGATTTCCTCGGCTCGGGGATCGGGGCAGACGCCGTGATCATCGCGTCGCCTGATCGCGAGCACGAACAAGCTGCTGTGTCCTGCATCGAAGCCGGCTATCACGTCTTGATCGAAAAGCCGGTGGCACACACCTTCGACGGGGTCCAGGCCATCGCTGAAGCCGCCGACCGGACGGACAGGGTGGTGGCGGTCGCTCACGTGCTCCGATACACAGAGTTTTTCCAGGTGTTGCACGATGTCGTGCGCAGCGGTCGACTCGGAGATCTCGTAACGGTCACCCATCGAGAGAATGTGGCCGCCTGGCATATGGCGCACAGCTTCGTACGCGGCAACTGGGCCAGCGCAGCTGAGTCGAGCCCGATGATCGTGGCCAAGTGTTGCCACGATTTCGACATACTCACCTGGAACCTGGATTCGCCGATCGCGTCCTTGACGTCGAACGGCTCGCTCTTTGAGTTCAAACCGGACCGGTCACCTGCCGGAGCAACCGAACGCTGCACCAGTCCTTGCCCTGTCTCCGACTGCCCGTATGACGCCCGGCGCATCTATCTGGACCAGAGCTACAGCGGATGGCCAGTTCACGTCATCACCGATGACCCGTCGCACGAGGGGCGGATGGCTGCGCTCGAACAAGGCCCGTACGGTCGATGCGTCTACACAGCGGGGTCGGACGTTGTCGATCACCAGGTGGTCTCGATGGAGCTGAAATCTGGTGCTACTGCCACCCTCATCATGCATGGCCATTCCCATGAGGAGCAGCGCACGATGCGGTATGACGGCACGAGGGCCACCCTCCGGGCAACGTTCGGGGTCAATCAGGTTGTCGAAGTGATTGATCATGTCACCGGTAAAGCCGAGCCGATTCCGATCTCAAGCCGTAGCGGGGGCCATGGCGGCGGTGACGAGGCCATGCTGGCCGCCTTCGTCGATTCAGTTCGGACGGGTCATGACACCCTGGCGACGCCTTCGAACGCATTGGCCGCGTACGAACTCGCATTCGCCGCCGAACAAGCGCGGCTGACGGGCGACCGCATCGTTGTTCGCGAATTCTCTGTCTAGTTGAGCGCGCCGCGATCGACTGATCGCTAGGGTCGAATGAGTTCGGTTTGAACCTGAGGAGGAAACCAGTGAAAAAGAGTTCGTGGCTGATTGGCGCCCTCGTGGGCCTCAGCCTCCTTGCCGCTGCCTGCGGCGGCAGCGGAGCAGACGTCGAAGAATTGAATGTGGCGTATTTCGCCGAATGGCCGACACCGAATCAGTACGGTCAAGCTGATGGCAGTTTTGGCGATGCGGTTGGCACCAAGATCAATTGGATCCCGTTGAGTTCCGGTGGCGAAATGGCTGAGGCGATGGAAGCCGGCTCGGTAGACATTGCCTACTCCCAGGGCCTCACGCCATTTGCCAACTTCGTGAACAGCGGGGCCGACCTCAAGCTTGTGGGCATCGCGGTTGCCTACGCCGAAGCGGACAACTGTGTCGCGCAAGGAAGCCTCGGAGTGACCAAAGACAATGCTGCCGAAGTGTTGGCCGGCAAGACCGTGATGACTCCATTCGGAAACGTCACGCACTACAAGATGCTGTCGATGATGGAGTACCTGGGAGTCGATCTCAACAGTCTCAACATCGTGCAGGCTGAAGGTGGGGCAACCACCGCGGCGGCATTCGAAGCCGGTGACATTGATGTCGGTTGTGCGTTTGGCGGGTCGATCGTGAACATGCAGAACGCAGGCGGAAACCTGATCATGACCGGGGCCGAGCATGAATCCGAAGTCGGGATCTTCACCTATGACATCATCGGTATCCCGGCGAAGTTCGGAGAGGAACACCCTGAGACTGTGACTGCGTTCCTCAAGGCCACGCAGGAATTCAACGATGCCTGGGCCGCGGACCCAGAAGGTCGAAACCCGACGATTGCTTCAGCGGCGGGTATGGCGGATGTCGGGAACTTCCTGGGCGGCGACGTCTGGTTCTCGTTCCCATCGGTCGAGGAGCAGTTGTCGGCCGACTGGCTGGGTGGATATGTCCAGAACAACATCAAAGAGCAGCTTGCAACCTTCGTACGGTTGGGCCAGA
This sequence comes from Acidimicrobiia bacterium, assembly GCA_013043085.1. Classification (GTDB taxonomy): domain Bacteria; phylum Actinomycetota; class Acidimicrobiia; order Spongiisociales; family SHLN01; genus JABDOU01. The sequence goes on along the minus strand of JABDOU010000298.1, from coordinate 971 downwards.
TAGATAGTGCGCTGGACGACTTCAGCTCGTTTATCGATACCAGCTATCTGGAGGCAATCGAGTAGGTGGTTTCGAGCAGGTCGCAGCACGGACTTGACGTTCGGGTGTCGGGGTTTATCCTCGGCACCCTGACGTCGTTCTCTACCGGGGCGGTCACATGAAGGACCTCAGCGTCCAGAACGTAGACATGGTCTACGAGATCCCGAAAGCGGCCTCGGTCCATGCACTTGAAAACGTGTCGTTTGATCTCGAGGCCGGGAGGCTCTTGACGCTGCTCGGACCGAGCGGCTGTGGCAAGACCACACTGCTCAACATCCTCGCCGGCTTTCTTGCGCCAACCGCCGGTCAGGTGAAGCTGGGAGGTGAGGTCATCAAGGGCCCCGGGCAGGATCGGGGCATGGTCTTTCAGCACGGCGCACTCTTCGAATGGCTGAACGTGCAGGACAACGTTGCGTTCGGGCCGAAGATGAACGGTCAGAACGAGGGTGACTACCTGGGCCTCGGGGATGATCTGCTGAAAACTGTCGGCCTCCAAGGATTTGGTGATAAGGCGATCTACGAGTTGTCAGGAGGCATGCAGCAGCGCGTGGCGCTGGCGCGCTGTCTGGCCAACGAGCCCGACGTGATCTTGATGGACGAACCGCTTGGGGCGCTCGATGCCTTGACCCGGGAAAAAATGCAGGGTCTCATCCTCAAACTGTGGCAGGAAACCGGCAAGACGATTGTGCTGGTCACCCACAGCGTCGAAGAGGCCTTGTACCTCGGTGATCGACTATTTGTCATGGCTCCTCGACCGGGCCGTATAGAGCGCGACTACAGCCTTCCGTTTGCCGAGATCGGCCTATCGGTTGAACCACGAGAGCTGAAGGCGTCTCCCGAATTCATCGAGAAGCGGGAAGAGATTCTCTCATTGATCTGGGAGATGGAAGAAGAGATCATGGGCCACATCGGGGAGGACGGATGAGCGACCG
>JABDOU010000271.1 GCA_013043085.1 Acidimicrobiia bacterium | reverse complement strand
GCAACTGGGGAGGCTCCAGTGGAGGCGGTTCGTCGTGGGGTGGAGGTGGCTGGTCGAGCGGCAGCTTCGGTGGTTTTGGTGGATTCGGAGGCGGAGGATTCGGAGGCGGCGGCGGATTCGGAGGCGGCGGCGGCAGCAGTTGGTAGCCGTTGCCTACTGACGACGACGGACCAAATCCGCCATCACAATCCCCGCACTCACCGACGCGTTCAACGAATCGACGCTGGAGGTGTGCATCGGAACCGTCACCACGGCATCGGATGCTGCGATGAGGTCTTCGGGCAGACCGTTCGCTTCACTCCCCACCAGCAGCACAACGGCATCCTCTAGCGGAGCGTCCCACAGGTTCGTTCCTCCATCTGGAACCGTCGCAACCAGCAGTGCTGACCTGCTCGCTGCAAACTCACGGAGTTGATCGCTTCCGATCTCGACGATTGGTAAGGAAAATATCGCGCCCGCCGAGTTCCTGACGACGTTTGTCGAGAAGACATCAACTGCCGAGTCCACAATGAGAATCCCGCTGGCTCCGAGCGCGGAAGCTGTTCGCATGACCGCACCGACGTTGCCTGGCTTCTCGATACCCACGAGAGCGACCCACCACCCGGAATAGTCGTCGCGAGTCTCAGGCGTGGCGCCGGCACCCTCGAATGACGGCGCAAGCGGCCAACAGTTGGCGACGGCGACGATCGCTGGCGGATTACGCCTCCCTGACATTTTTGCCATCACCGGGACCGAAACCGAGACCGCGCCGGGATACGAGACCCCCTCCGATGCAAACACTGCTGCCATGTCCACACCCGCCGCCCTGGCCCGTTCGATGAGCCTCATCCCTTCTATCAGAAAACGCTCAGGATCATGGCGCTTCCGATGCGTCCGCAGCCGCACGACATCTTTCACCACCGGGTTGTTCAGACTGGTGATATCAACCATCGACAGCTAGGACTCGGGAACGACTCGGAGAGAACGTGCCTGGCCAGGTACGACCTCGAGCGGAGTTGGAGCGAACAGGACTCTCCTCGTGATTTCGAGCACCTTATTGGGCACCCTTCGCTCCTCTTCCTTTCCGAGCTCAGAGTCAAAGATCGACGCTCCCCACTGATCCCATCCCTCATCGGCGGTCTGGTTCTTGATCGCCACCAGCCGAAACGCCATCTCGGTTCCTTCCTCGACGGCCACTCGATCAAGCACCTTGCTCAGTACGGCAATCGTGTCACCGGAACGAATCGGCGCCGCCTCGTGACCGTCGTCGTATCCGATCTCTGCGACTGCCGATTGAACGGTGTCTCTGCCGGCGAGCCCGGCTGCCCAGGCAAGCACCAGACTCGAATGTACTTCGGGACCGTGGCCCGACGTATCTTCGTCTCCCGGATACAGCTGGTCGAAATGGGCCGGGTGGGTGCTGCCGAGCCAGGAAGCCCATGTCACATGTTCATCCGTGACCGTTCTTCTGCTCTGATGAAGAATCACATCCCCCTGGTTGTAGTCAGGCGCAGCCGGCCACGATTCCATCGCAGGAGGGAACCAGCTTCGAACCGTGAGATCCGGAAACTGGACCTGCTCGTCTCCGATCGGCCGGGCGTCAAAATCGCCTGGCCTACGCCTGACCAGCATGGACCGCCGATAGTGAATGACCGGAACCCGATCGTCCCCAACCACCGCGCTTCGCAGCTCGACGACACCCGGATGGTCATCGCCTTTGACAGCGACATCAACGACTTGAGTCATCGTCCTCAGCATCATGTCGGGATAGATCGGGCGGTGAAGATAGAGATCTCGAAATCCGAGGTGGGCAATCGCCTGCTCCGAATCGGCTTCCATTCCGAGGGACATGGCCATTCCCAGCACAAGCAGAGGATGCACGGGTAGATCGATGTAACCCGCTTTCTTGGCGTCGACCGCCGAAAAATACATAGGTCGGGTTTCGTAGAAAGCAGTTGCAAAGAGCCGACTCATCGTCCGACTCACGGAAAACCCTCGCGGGTGTAGCCAGCTGTCTCCAACTTCGAAATCTTCGAGGAAACGACCATGGCGAGGACGATGGACCTGCATAGCGATGAGTGTATTGCCGCCGGGACGTCGCCCACGGGGCAAAACCGGAGACAGGGCGTTCGACACATTGCGTCATTGGCGTGTTTGCGTACCCGGTACGTTGCATACTTGGATCGAACATATGTTCGATATAGGGTGCGTGGTTCCATGCAGGGCACCGACTACAAACAGCACCACAAACAGCAGAGCCTCGATGAGTTGAGTACCCCGTTGTGGGAAGTCACCTACTGCGTATTAGAT
>JABDOU010000221.1 GCA_013043085.1 Acidimicrobiia bacterium | reverse complement strand
GTGGCTGTCGCTTGTCAGGGGATATGTGGTCCCGCGACCATCGTACGTCCCCGCCAATATAGACGATTCGCCCCGATCGTGAAGAACCTTCTCTCACAATCAGCACCCGTTGCGATGGCTCTCCCCCCGCTGTTCCGCATCGTGGAACGTTCTTGTAGAGTGGAACGGCGAGCCAGCGATCGGGAGCCCATGGTTCAGTCGATACACCGAGCATTTGACATCCTCGCGGCTCTGGCCGTCGAACCGGCCGGGCTCACAGAACTGGCGCGACGAACGGGGCTACCCAAGAGCACGACCTCCCGCCTGCTTGCCACCCTCCAGGATCTGAAAGCGGTAGAACGATCCGACGACACGGGGCTCTATCGCCTGGGATCGACGCTCAATTCTCTGGCCAGCTCATCTTCCAACACCGACCTCGCCTCGTTGGCGACTCCTCATCTCCACAACCTCACCGTCCTCACGTCGGAGACTTCGGGCATCAGCATTCCCGACGGGTACCGGGTTCACTACCTCACCCAGGTCGATTCCGACAATCCGATTCAGATAAGGGATTGGAGTGGCGAGTTGATCCCCATGCACGCTGTCCCGGACGGACAGATCTACATGTCCGAATGGCCAGATGAGCGCCTGGCGCGCTACTTCTCACTCGATCCGATGCCATTCACGAGCGCAACGATCACCACAGAGAAGGCGATGAGGAAACGCCTCGACAGGTATCGAGGACGTGGCTACACCTGGGTGAAGGAAGAGTTCGTCGAGGGTCTCAACAGCGTCGCGGCGCCGGTCAAGAATCAGGGCGGACACATCGTCGCGGCTATGCACGTGTATGGACCTGCATACCGGTTTCCCGTCGACGGTACCGAAGAAGGCATAGGTGAGGCTGTCGTCAAGGCCGCTGATCGCCTCTCGCGATCAATCGCCAGATCGGGGCTTGCTCCCTAGTCACCTGTCGGCCAGGAGCAGCCCGGCCAGCCCCAGTGCGGCAAGAAGGTGCCACACCGCATGGCCTTGCAGCACCGCAGTTGGCGAGCACCATGCACCCCCGGTCCGACTCACTGCCCATACACCGATACCAGTTGCCAGAACCGCAAGGGACCAGATAGGAAGTCGGGTCCGCTTTGCCCACATCGCCGACCCGGCCGCTGCAATCACCAGCACCAGGCCCGCATCATGGACGAACGATGAGACCGGGGAAGGTGCGGCGTGAAAGAGCACTGAGCCGACGCCGACCAGAACCAGCGCGAGCGCACCGGGCAAGTGTCGCCGCCACGCGACAACCGCAGCGACGATGAAGGCGAGACTCGAGACCGTATTGACCGGCTGCGCCGCCAGCCCTTCTCGAATCAGCTCGCAATCAAACGGCATCGAGGGCTCTCTAGACGTGGCCTTTCGGCTCCCGAAAGAAGCGTCGCACCATTGGTTCGAAGAACTCCAGCGGTTCTGACTCGTAATCGGGGTCGAAGCAGTTCTGGTCGTAATTCTCGCAGAAGTCGACCGTGTCCTGATACCACTCGTGGTCTTTGAAGCGGTCGCGTTCGTTCCGGTCTTTACCGAAGTGGTGGTAGTAGTAAAACGCCTGGAAGAGACCGTGGTGCTTGATAATCCAATACATCCGCTCGGAAACGTACGGACGCATCACGGCCGCCGCCACTTCGCTGTGATTGGCAGGCGCCAGAATGTCTCCCACATCGTGGAGGAGGCACGCGACGACGAACTCCTCATCTTCGCCTGCTCGGTGGGCCCTGGTGGCGGACTGCAATGAGTGCTCGAGGCGGGTGATTCGATAACCGGTCGGTTCATCCATGGACCGCAGCCACGCCAGCGCCCGATCCGCCATTTCGGCCATCTCACGGGCTTCGATCTCGGCAAGGAGCTCGTACTCGGCCTTCGTCCCGTCTGCCATGGCAATGAAGCTGACCGATTCCATCGATCGAGCATACTCAGAGTTCTCGCAAGCTGATGTCGTCGCACCGCAGGACAGGACTCGAACGCCGGCTTGCGGCCCCACCGCCCGGCGTTACCATCATTTCGATGGCCACCGATCCTCTGCTGCAGCCGTTTCAGCTCAAGCACCTGACGCTCAAGAACCGGATCATGTCTACGTCACATGAACCGGCGTACGCCGAAGACGCCCTCCCCAAGCTGAGATACCAGCTCTATCACGAGGAAAAAGCCAAGGGTGGGCTGGCGTTGACGATGTTCGGTGGCTCCACCAACGTGGACAAGGACTCCCCCGCCGCCTTCGGTCAGCTGTTCGCGGGCAGCGACGAGATCATTCCCTACTTCCAGCAGCTGGCCGAGCGGGTGCACCGCCACGGCGCCTACACGATGGTCCAGCTCACCCACATGGGCCGGCGGACGATATGGGATGCCGAGAACTGGCTACCGACCGTGGCGCCGTCGATGGTGCGCGAGCCCGCCCATCGGAGTTTCCCCAAGACGCTGGAACACGCCGACATCAAACGCATCGTTCGAGCATTTGGGCAGGCCGCCCGTCGGGCGAAAGAAGGCGGTCTCGATGGTGTGGAGATCATCGCCTACGGTCACCTCGTCGATCAGTTCTGGACGCCTCTCGTGAACCAGCGAACCGACGAATACGGTGGAAGCATCGACAACCGCATGCGCTTCAGCCGCGAGGTTTTCGAAGAGGTTCGCAGTCAGGTCGGTGACGATTTCATCGTGGGCATCCGTATGTCGGGTAACGAAAACCGCGAGGGCGGCCTGACGCAGGAGGACTGCACCTACATCGCCACCACCCTGGCCGCATCAGGCGTGATCGATTTCGTCAACATCATCAAAGGATTCATCGCCAGTGACGAAGCCATCAGCCACGTCATCCCGGGATTTGGGACTCCGCTGGGGCCGCACATCCCGTTGGCCGCTGCGATCAAAGAGGCCGTGAACCTTCCGGTGTTCCATGCCGCTCGCATCAACGATCTTGCAACCGCTCGTCACGCCATCAATGAGGGCTTGCTGGACATGGTCGGCATGACCCGAGCCCACATGGCCGACCCCTACATCGTCAAGAAACTCGAGCGAGGCGAAGAGGACCGCATCCGCCTTTGTGTCGGGGCGTCCTACTGCCTGAATCGGCTCTATACGGGAGCGGACGCGCTGTGCATTCAGAACCCGGCCACCGGCCGGGAAGAGACGATGCCACACGTCATTGAGCGGAGCGAAGGCCTGAAGAAGAAGGTGGTGATCGTCGGAGCCGGCGTCGCCGGGCTCGAGGCGGCGCGTGTGAGCGCCGAAAGGGGCCACGAAGTTGTCTTGTTCGAAGCAATGCACGAGCCGGGCGGCCAGGTCCAGCTTCTGGCGAGGGCGAACGAACGCCGTCAGGAGATGATCGGGATCGTCGATTGGCTTGTTTCTGAAATCGGACACCTCGGCGTGGACCTGCGGCTCAACACCTACGCAGATGCGGCCACCATCACCGCCAAGGATCCCGATATCGTGGTCATCGCCACCGGCGGATTTCCCAACACCTCGTTTCTCGACAAAGGCGAAGAGCTCGTAACGACGATCTGGGACGTCATCGCCGGCAACAGCACACCGATCGGGTCCGTGCTCTTGTTCGACGATCACGGCAGTGAGCATGCGCTCTCGTGTGCCGAACGATTGGCTACAAATCCCGACGTCCAGCTGGAGCTCGTGACCCCCGATCGATTGGTAGGCCACGAGGTGATTGGCACCGCATACCCGTCGTACCTGAAGACGTTCTATGAAAACAACGTCACCATGACGCCCAACCTCCGACTCGTGAGCGTCACTCAACATCCCGACGGATTCGCAGCAACCCTCCACAACGAGTACACCGACGACCTCACCGAGCGGATCGTGGATGCAGTCATCATCGAGCACGGAACCCTGCCCCTGGACGATGTCTATTTCGACCTGAAAGACGGCTCTACGAATCTGGGGGAAATCGACATCGATGCCTTGATCGACGGACGCCCTCAGGATCTGCTTGCGAACCCCGATGGGACGTTTCAGTTGTTTCGCATCGGCGACGCCGTTTCAGGCCGCAACATCCATGCGGCCATGTATGACGCGTTGCGGTTGGCTAAGGAGTTTTAGAAGGGTCCGAAACGTCCGCCGAACGATCCGAGTTGCCGTTGCGCGGTAGAAGCCGTCGTTCGATGGATCCGTCTGGACGACGCTTGCGACCGAGGGCGGCAAGAACGACGCCGCTCCGGACAGGGATGGTCCGCCATGGCTGTTGCGATGATTGGGCGATGGGTTCTTTGGTAATGATTCGGGCGACGATGAAGAACCCCATGATGGAGTGGATCAAGGCCAGCATCCAGAAATAGCCGACGTTCCCAAGCAAACCCATCGCTCCCACCGTGAGCAGGGGTCCAGCGATAGCTCCTACCCCATTCCAGAACACGACTTGCATGCTTGCCGCGATGGCCTGACCGACCGGCATGTAGTCGTTGATGTGACTGAGCACCAGCGAGTACATCGGGAAGGAAAAGCCGCCGAATAGGAAAATCAGGGCGAGGATCTGCCAGCTTCCGGGATCAGCCCTCGTACCGACCACAGCAATGCCGGCCGCGATCATGGTGACGAGGAACATGGCCCGGCGTCGCAACATACGATCCGACATGATGCCGATCGGGAATTGGAACACGATGGCACCGACGCTCATGGCTGCGACAAAAATGCCAACCCGTCCCGGCGACATTCCCGCCCTCGTCGCATACACCGCGGCCATGCCGAAAACTGCGCCGCTGGCGATGCCCGTGCCAAACGAGACCGCGATACCCAACGGCACTCGCTCCCACATCTCCCGGGTTGACAAGGGCTTTGGGAGATCGATGAGGCTTGGAGCGGTACCGATCGACAAGGAGACCGGAACGACAGCGAGCGATACGAGAGCGGAGGCAATGACAAACAACTCGAACGATGAAGGATCCGCCACGTTCAAAAACAGCTGGCCGAGGGCGGCGCCGCCCATCAGAACCATCATGTACCAGCTCATCATCTTGCCCCGATTTTGGTTGGTGGCCGCCGCATTGAGCCAGCTCTCGGCGACCACATAGAGACCGGCCTGACAGAACCCGAAAAGGATCCGCATGCCACCCCAGACGAATTCGTTCACGAAGACCGCGTGAACCAGCGCGGCGGTTGATGCCATGGATGCAAGTGCGGCGAACACTCGAACATGACCTACCCGGCGAACAACCACAGCGACCCTGGATCCCGCCAGGAATCCCACGTAATAGCCCGCCATGATGATTCCGATGGCCGAGCCGGAAAACCCCTCGCCTTCGGCCCGGATACCGAGCGTGGAGGCGAGCAGCCCATTGCCGAGCATCATCAGCAAGAGAGCTGCGAACAGCCCCCATGCATGGCGCACGGCGTCACCCGTCGAGGGGGGACTCACCTGAGAAGTAGAGGCGGTGGCGGCCATGCGCTTGTCCGATTAAGAAGGGTTAATGGTTGATTGAGCGCCCGACTCCATCGGGTTTCGGAATCGTACCGTGGGATTCCGCCAGTGCGTTGAACTTGTTGAGAATCCACGGTGCCATCGGACGCACCTTTAGCTCTTCGGTGTCGACGTGCAACAACAGCGTTTCCTGGGTGGCCGCGATCTTGCCATCGCGGCGTCTCATCGAATGGAACGCATGCAAGCTCTTCGGGCGGACACCAAGCACCATCGTGTCGAAGGTCAAGGTCTCGCCCAGCTTCACTTCTTGCAGGTATTGAATGTGGGTCTCGACCGTGTAGAAGCTGCCGCGTTCGTCCCGTCGGTACGCCTCGTCGAAGCCGGCGTGTTCCAGTAGCGCGTCGCTCGCCTCTCCGAAAGCAACGCCGTAATAGCCTTCCGTCAGGTGGTTGTTGTAGTCGATCCAGTGCTCAGGAACAGTGACTTGATAAATCCGCAACATTGCAGGATCGACCCTACCGACTCGAACGCGGATCCGGGTTGCTCAGGGGAAAGCGATGGGGCGCACCGGAGGAGGAGTGTTGCGGCTTTTGACAAAACGGATCTGTCCATCGATGACGGTACCCCCCACCGCAAGCGTGTCACCGATGGCGACCGCGGTGAGTGCATCTTCGGCCTGAGATCCGAGCGGGGCATCGACGATACTGAAGTCGGCTTCCCGACCGACTTCCAACACGCCCACATTGAGTTCGTGTAGCCGGGCCACATTGCCTGTTGCCATCCCTACCGCCAGCTCGGGATCGATACCGCCAAGCGAGGCCGCCCACGACATGACCCTCAACATGCCGAGTGGTTGGACGCCGGAGCCTGCCGGGCTATCGGTACCGATGACAACCCGATGGAGTTCGTCCCGTTCTGCGGCGAGCTGCACTACATCGGCGGCAGCTCTCACATTGCCGTTGTGAACGATCTCGATGTGTGCTGTGGTCTCATCGAGAATGGTCACAACATCGCTAAGCGGTAAAGCTGTCGGTCCCCCATTGGTGTGCCCGGCGACATCGGGCTGTACCTCCACGACAAAGTCGGCGCCGATCACGCCACTGCCGGGGATAGACGCGCCGCCGGTGTGCACCATGACCTTCATTCCGAGCGCCTGGGCCCAGCGGGTCATCTCGGCTGCGACCCCAGGATCCTTCACTCCCGAGATGCCGATCTCGGCGACCAGCTTGACGCCTGCCGATGCCATCTCTTCGAAATCGGCCTCGG
>JABDOU010000202.1 GCA_013043085.1 Acidimicrobiia bacterium | reverse complement strand
TGGAAGTGTTTCGCGCCTCGCCCCGACAGGCCGATCTCATGATCGTGGCCGGTCGCGTTTCCCAGAAAATGGCCCCGGTGTTGCGTCAGGTCTACGACCAGATGGCCGAACCAAAGTGGGTCATCTCAATGGGCGCGTGCGCTAGCTCTGGTGGGATGTTCAACAACTATGCCCTGGTCCAGGGCGTCGACCAGGTGGTGCCGGTCGACATGTACGTACCGGGGTGCCCACCAGGACCCCAGTCTCTGATGCATGGGATCCTGTCGTTGCATGAGAAGATCGCCAGCGGAGAGTTGTCCCGGCTATGAGCGTCGATCCTCCCGTTGCACCAAAGCCCGGTCACCCGATCCTTGATGTGCTGGTTGATGGATTCGATTACGACATGTCGATGGGCGAGCATGTAGTTCGTCTCGATGCCGACCAGATGGTGGGATTTGTTGGTGAGGCGAAATCCGTCGGCTTTGAGAGCTGCATGGAGCTCACCGTTGTGGACTATTACCGCAGGCGGCCTGTTCGGTATGAACTCGTATTGGTTCTGCTGAGCCGTAAACACAACCTCCGGTTGCGAATCATGGTGCCCGTTGATGAAGAAAAGCCGATTGTGCCGTCATTGACGGAGTTGTACCCGGGTACGGGATTCTTCGAACGAGAAGTCTTCGACATGTTCGGGATCTCCTTCGAAGGGAATCCTGATATGACGCGGATTCTGATGCCAGATGATTGGGTTGGTCACCCGTTGCGCAAGGATTTTTCTGTTGGATCGGTGCCGGTTCAGTTCCGCGACGCCCACAAGGTGACGTGATGGAAGACGACATCCTTCCGTCCGACACGGCCGTCGAAGACGCTCCGGTTGGTGGAACGTCGGGAGATGAATCAGACCGGCGCAGAATCAAAGAGCTGTGGGTCAGCGGGACTGAAGAACCTGCCTGGGTAACGGCTTCTACCGACGAGGGCGCTCAGGAGATGCTGCCCCGTGAGCAGGAGCTAGCAGCCGAGCTGCACGCCCAGGAAGGGACGTCGGTGCTTGATGATCGCCTCTACGAAGAGGACGTCATTGCGGATGAAACCAACATCATCAACATGGGACCTCAGCATCCCTCGACTCACGGGGTGTTACGTCTCCAGCTCGAACTCGAGGGCGAGATCGTGCGGCGAGCCAAGCCGGTTATCGGCTACCTCCATACTGGGATGGAAAAAACAGCCGAGACGTTGACCTACCTGCAGGGCGGAACCAACGTGACCCGCATGGATTACCTGGCGCCGCTGCACAACGAGCTTTGCTTCTCTCTCGCAACCGAGCGGTTGCTCGAAGTTGAACTTCCTCCCCGGGCCATGGCGATCCGGATCCTGATGACAGAACTCAACCGGATCTCGAGTCATCTCGTTTGGGCGGCTACGCAGGGCATGGACATCGGTGCCCTGTCGATGATGATCTACGGACTTCGCGAGCGCGAACTCATCCTCGCCTTCTTCGAGAAGGTGACCGGTCTGCGAATGAACCACAATTACATCCGACCAGGCGGTGTTGCCGCCGACCTGCCGGATGGTTGGGAGGAAGACGTCGTCCGCATCCTCGAAGTCATTCCGCAGGGAATGGAGGAGTACAAGGACCTTCTCACCGGTCAACCGATCTTCCTCGAACGAACCCAGGGCGTTGGGGTCATCACCGCCGATGAAGCCATGGCGTATGGGCTTGGGGGGCCGATGCTGCGTGCCTCCGGCGTTGCATGGGACCTTCGCAAGTCCGAGCCATACAGCGGCATCGAGAACTACGAGTTCGATGTGCCTATTGGCGAACACGGCGATGTCTATGACCGCTACATGGTTCGCATGGCGGAGATTCACGAGTCGGTCAAGATCGTCCGCCAGGTACTCGAAACCATGCCAGATGGTGACTACAGAACTGGTGATTTGAAGGTCACACCACCTCCACGGGCTCGCATCGATGAGTCGATGGAGGCGCTCATCCATCATTTCAAGATCTTCACCGAGGGCTTCAAAGTCCCTCTTGGTGAGGTGTATCAGGCCATCGAGTCACCCCGCGGCGAGCTCGGTCACTACCTCGTGGCAGATGGCACGGCAAAACCGTGGCGGCTTCATGTGCGGGCTCCATCGTTCGTGAACATTCAAACTCTGCCCGTCATGATGGCTGATCAGCTCCTGGCCGACGCCGTTGCCACGATCGCATCGACGGATCCTGTGATGGGGGACTGCGACCGATGATTACCTGGTCCAAGGATCGGGCCGAAGCGGCCCAGCGCATACTCGGCAGCTATCCCGAACGGCGGTCTGCTGTGATGCCGCTGCTCTACGTGGCGATGGCCGAGTATGGCTATGTGAGCGAGCAGGCAATGCGCGACGTGGCGGAGTTGACAGGTTTGACTCCCGTCCAGGTGTCGTCGGTTGCCAGCTTCTACACGATGTACAAGCGGGAAGAAGTGGGGCGATATCTGGTGTCCGTCTGCACGTCCGTCTCCTGTCACCTGCTTGGTGGAGATGACGTCTTGCACGCAGTTGAGGCAGAAACCGGGGTCCCTCACGGAGAAACCGGCCCCGACGGTACGTTTTCGGTTGAGCACGTTGAATGCATTGGCGCATGTGGCGGCGCCCCGGCGGTGCAGGTCAATTACGAGTTGATCGAGGGTGTCACACCGGAAAAAGCCGTCGAGTTGTGTCAGTGGCTGAACGCAACCGAGCCCGATCCGCTGCTCGGCGACGAAATGCAGGCACTCTTTGGCGGGCAACGCTCGTTCGACTGGGGCCCGTCTGAATCCACCGGCTCGAAAGGACCGGTACCGGCCTTCGGTCCTTACAGCACAGCCGGTACCGACAGATTGGCAGGTCCGTGAAGATTCTCACCAGCCGGATGGATGCGCACCCGTCCGACAGCCACACCATCTCCCGTTATCTGGCGACGGGCGGATACCGCTCATTGAAAAAGGCCCTTTCGATGGAACCGGCCGACATCATTGCCGAGGTAAAGGCTTCCAACCTGCGGGGGAGGGGTGGTGCCGGTTTTCCGTGTGGCGTCAAATGGGGATTTCTAGCTGATGTCCACCCGCGTTATCTCGTTGTGAACGGTGACGAGTCGGAACCGGGCACGTTCAAAGATCGGCAGTTGCTCGAACGGGATCCACATCAGTTGCTCGAGGGTGTCATCATCTCCTCGCACGCGCTAGGGGTCAATCATGCTTTCATCTACATCCGCGGCGAGTATCCCAAGCCGGCCCGTCGAGTTCAGCAGGCGCTGGCCGATGCGTACGCGTCGGGATATGTCGGCCGGAACATCCTTGGTTCCGGTTTCGATCTCGACATCACGGTGCACCTCGGTGCGGGCGCCTACATCTGCGGTGAGGAAACCGCGCTGCTGAACAGTCTCGAAGGTCGGCGTGGCGAACCCCGTCTGAAGCCACCCTTTCCGGCCGTCGAGGGCCTCTACGGCAAGCCAACCATCGTCAACAACGTCGAGACGTTGTCCAACATGCCCTGGATTGTTGAAAACGGCGGCGCGGCGTACGCGGCAATTGGTCCGGAAGGTTCTTCCGGCACCAGGCTGTTCTCACTCTCGGGCCATGTGCGACGCCCCGGCAATCATGAAATCGTCATGGGCATGACGTTCGGCGAACTGATCGAGGACCTGGGCGGAGGTATTCGAGACGGGCGAGCCATCAAGGCCTTCATTCCGGGAGGAGCATCGGCACCGTGGTTCACGGCCGATCATCTCGATGTACCTGTGACAATCGACGATGTCGCCAAGGCCGGGTCCATGCTCGGATCCGGGGCGATCGTGGTGATGGACGAAACGACCGACGTTGTCAAGGCCGCGTTGTCCGTTGTCAGCTTTTTCGCACATGAGTCCTGCGGTCAATGCACGCCATGTCGCGAGGGGACTACGTGGCTCGAAAACATGTTGCGGCGGTTGACGGTCGGCCAGGGCCGTGCCGTAGATCTGGATCTACTCCTCGACGTTTCGGACAACATCAGCCCTGGGCTGGCCTGGCCGCCTCGGCAAACCACCATTTGTCCCCTGGGCCCTTCGGCCGTTTCGCCGGTTCTTTCGATACTCACGCATTTTCGGGACGAGGTCGAGGCGCTGGTCACCACGGGAGTGTCGTCGTGAGCGAGCGTGTCACGATCACCGTTGACGGCATACCGCTCGAAGTTGATGCAGGCGAACTCCTGATCAAAGCGGCCGAAGACAACGGGACCTACATCCCCAGGTTTTGCTGGCACCCTCGGATGAAACCGGTCGGTATGTGTCGGATGTGTTTGGTGGAAGTGGAAGGCCCCCGCGGGATTCTGTTGACGACCTCGTGCAACATGCCTGTCTCGGACGGCATGGTTGTTCACACCGAATCCGAGACCGTCAAGAAAGCGCAAGAGGGCATCCTAGAATTCTTGCTCATCAACCATCCGCTCGATTGCCCGGTGTGCGATCGCGGCGGAGAATGCCCACTGCAGGATCAGACGCTTTCTCACGGACCAGGTGAAAGTCGATTTGTCGAAGAGAAGCGTCACTTCGAAAAGCCGATTCCGATCTCGGATCTGGTCCTCCTCGATCGTGAGCGGTGCATCCTGTGTGCCCGCTGCACCCGCTTTTCGGACGAGGTGTCTGGTGATCCGTTGATCGAGTTTCAATCGCGCGGCAACAACACGCAGGTGTTGACGTTTCCGGATGAACCGTTCGCCAGCTATTTCTCGGGCAACACCGTGCAAATCTGTCCGGTTGGTGCCCTGACGTCGAAGCCATACCGATTCCGGGCTCGCCCATGGGATCTCGAAAAGACCGAGAGCACCTGCCCTCACTGCTCGGTCGGCTGCAGCATCGAAGTCCACACGAGTCAGAACGAAGTAATTCGTTACCAGGGGGTCGACAATGACGACGTCAACTGGGGTTGGCTGTGCGACAAAGGTCGCTATTCGTTCGAATCGGTCAACTCGGCGGAACGGCTCGACACGCCCTTGATTCGTAACGCATCCGGCCAACTGGAACCGGCTAGCTGGCCTGACGCGATGGAAGCAGCGGCTACCGGATTGGCCTCTATCGTCGAGGCGCACGGTGGGAATTCGGTGGCAGGCATCGGTGGGGCCAGAGGCAGTAACGAATCCGCCTACGCATTCGGCAAATTCATGCGAACCATCATCGGCACCAACCACCTCGATGCCCAGCTCGGTGACGGACTCGATCCCCACTTCCTGGTCGGGTCTACGCCGCGAGGAGTGATCAACGATCTCGATACGGCCAAGACGATCGTTCTGTGGGGTCCCGATCTCAAAGAAGAGCTTCCGGTTCTGTATCTGCGGGTCCGGCACGCCGCCCAGCAGGGGGCCAAACTCATCGTCATCCACCCGAGGCGAACCGGCCTCGACGATCGGGCGACATTCAAAGTCGTCTACAAGCCGGGTGAAGGGCCGGCCCTGCTGAACAAACTCGTCGAAGGTGATCCAGGCCTTGCCGAGGTTCGCGCCGCAATCAACGAAGGTCCGGTCGTGGGTCTTGTCGGCCGGACCGGCCTCACCGAAGATCCGCGATTGGCTGAGGCGGTTGCTGCGTTCCTGCGGGAATTGCCGAAAGCGACCCTCATGCCGCTGGCGCGCCGGAGCAATGTTTACGGTGCGCTCGACATGGGTGTATCGCCGAGGTTGCTGCCAGGGCGTGTTTCGTCGGCTTCGGAGTCTGGAAAGGCGGCTTTGCGGGAGCACTGGGGAAGCCTGCCGGACGACTTCGGGCGGGACACGATCGGGATCATCGACGGATTAGCCGACGGGCACCTGAAGGGACTCGTGATGATGGGGAGCGACCCGGTGCGGGACGTTCCTTCCGGTAATCGGGCTGCCGAAGCACTATCTCGCGCCGAATTCGTCGTAGCCATCGACACATTTCTCAACGATTCTGCGGCCGCAGCCGATGTCGTGTTTCCTGCGCTCGGGTTCACGGAACAAGAGGGCACGGTCACCAACCTCGAGGGTCGTGTGCAAAAGGTGACCCAGGCTGCGCCCGGGCCCGGTCAGGCCCGGCCCGATTGGTCGATCCTGGAGGATCTTGCGCACCGGATGGGCGGCTCAATCGGTGCTACGTCGGTCAATGTCCTTTTCAAAGAGATCGTCACGGTCGCCCCCGCCTATCGCGGCCTCACCTGGGTGGATCTCGAATTCGGCGAAGGGCGAGATGGATTGGTCATGCCGCTCGAGGAGGGCGACCAGCCCATCCAATATGTGGCGGTAGACCCGGGACTCGCTCCGACCAAAGCACCGCTGGCCCTGCATTCGGCGCGGACCCTCTATGACGACGGGGTACACACGAGATTCGGACCATCACTCGAGCGGCTCGTGGGTGCCCCCATGGCATACCTCCATCCCGACGATGCCGCCAGGCTCGGAATTCCCGACGGCGGCGAGGTCGATGTTGAAACCGTCCAGGGTTCGGCGCGTGTCCAGGTCGGGTTTGACCCGAGCCTCGCCCCCGGAACGGTTTTCGTTCCGTTCAACCAGGGAATCGGCCAAAACCTGGGCTCTGCGGTAGAAGTGAAGCTCGAGGTCGTTTCCTGATGGATTTCCTTGACGTACTCATCATCATCGTCAAGGTTGTCGTTGCGTTCGTGTTCCTCCTCATCAACACCCTCTTGTTGATCTGGGCCGAACGCAAAGTCGTGGCGTGGATGCAGAACCGCGTCGGACCAACGAGGGCCGGCCCGGCCGGCGTGTTGCAGGGGCTCGCCGACGGCATCAAGTTGTTCTTCAAGGAGCACATCACCCCGCGCAATGTCGAATTCAACGTCTACATCCTGGCGCCGGTGCTCAGCCTGCTTCCGGCGCTGTTGATATTCACGGTTATTCCCATGGGTCCGAGCTTCGCGATCGGAGAACGCACTGTCTCGTTTCAGGTAACCGATCTCAATGTCGGTCTGCTGTTCATCATTGCGATGTCGTCGACCGCGGTGTATGCGGTGGTCCTGGCTGGGTGGTCATCGGGCTCGAAGTATCCGCTGCTGGGTGGGGTTCGGGCGACCGCTCAGGCGATCAGCTACGAAGCAGCTATGGGGCTCGCGCTCGTGCCGGCAATCGTCTACGCCGGAACGCTGAGCCTGTCAGAGCTCGTAGCGCATCAGTCGGGAAGGTTCGCCGGCCTCCTGCCCAATTGGCACATCATCGTGCTTGCCCCGTCGTTCATCCTCTTCTTCATCGCGGCAGTCGCTGAAACCAACCGGGCGCCGTTTGACCTCGTCGAGGCAGAATCCGAACTCGTCGGTGGCTTTCACACCGAATACTCCGGCATTCGCTTCGCGCTGTTCTTTCTGGCCGAGTACATCAATATTTTCTCGATGTCGGCGCTGGCGGTGACGGTTTTTCTCGGGGGGTTCAACGGGCCTGCTCTGTTCGAGGTCGGAACCTTCCCTGCGTCGCTGGTTGGGGTCGTGTGGTTCCTCGTCAAGACCTATGCGGTCGTCTTCCTGTTTTTCTGGATCCGGGCCACGTTGCCCCGCCTTCGCTACGACCAGCTGATGGAACTGGGATGGAAGCGACTGATTCCGGCAACGCTCGCCTGGCTGGGTGTGTTCAGCATCGTTCTCGGTTTCGTGAGGTTCGGTGCACCGTGGGCATAGGAGGGCAACGATGAGTGCTATCGGTGACTTTTTCAAGGGATTCGGCGTCACGTTCCGGCAAATGTTCAAGGAACCGGTCACCCAGGAATATCCCTACACGAAGCGTGAGAAGCCGCAACGGTTCCACGGCAGGCATGTGCTGAATCGCTACCCGGACGGCATGGAAAAGTGCATCGGCTGCGAGCTGTGCGCCGGTGTGTGTCCGGCGCGGTGCATCTACGTTCGCGGAGCAGACAACCCGGTCGACGACCCGGTGTCGCCCGGAGAGCGGTTCGGCTTCGTGTATGAGATCAACATGCTGCGCTGCATTTTCTGTGCGATGTGTGTCGAAGCCTGTCCGACGGAGGCGATCACCATGACGCATCTCTTCGAGTTCAGCGTCGACAATCGGGAAGACGCGATCTATGGCAGAAACGAGCTGCTCGTCGATAAGGACGGTACGCCACCGCATCCGCAGCCAGAGGGGCCGCTGATCAACCTTGCCGAACTCAAAATTGCAGATGGCTGGATGAGGGCAACAGCACCCTCGGGTCGTGCTGCTTACGAGGGTGTGCCTTCCTGGACGCCATCGGCCGGCGTGGGACTGCGGCCCCCCGAGCAGGGCCAGTCCCGGGTTGTCCCGGAATCCGAGAAGCAGGAAACTGAGCAGGGTGAAGGCGACGGTGTCCATCCGTGACCGAACTCATCCTCTTCGTGTTGTTCGGGGTCGGTGCCCTGGCCGGTGCCATCATGATGGTTGCGAGTCGCAACCCGGTGTACAGCGCGCTTGGCCTCATCGGCACGATGTTTTCGATCGCGGTCCTGTATGTCGTAAACGGAGCTCACTTCGTCGCGGCGGTTCAGATCGTCGTGTACGCCGGTGCCGTCATGACGCTCTTTCTGTTTGTCATCATGCTGATCGGGGTTGATCAGCCCGAAGACACGACCGAACAACTGCCGATCCAACGTCCGGCTGCATTGGCCCTCGGAGCCATACTGCTGATCGGGTTTGTCGTTGTTATCGCCGCCGGCACCCTGGCCGGGTCCGACGACGGAACTGTCGTCGGCACGGTTGAGGCAATTGCCGACGAACTGTTCACCAACTGGCTGTTGCCCTTCGAGGTCACCACGCTTTTGCTGGTTATTGCATCGGTGGGTGCGATTGTCCTTGCCCAGTTCAAGCTGCGGGACCGGAAATGATCGTTACCCCGGTCTGGTACATGATGCTGGCGGCCGCGCTGTTTGTCATCGGCGCCAGCGGTCTCCTTTTGCGGCGCAATGCGCTGATCATGTTCATGTCCATCGAGTTGATGCTCAACGCCGTCAATCTGACGTTCGTGGCTGCGGCGCGACAGCTGGGCGACATCAACGGTCAGGTTTCGGTGTTCTTCGTCATGGTGGTCGCGGCTGCTGAAGTCGTCGTCGGTCTTGCGATCATGGTTGCGGTGTTCCGACGTCGAGCTTCGGCGTCGATCGACGAACTGGCGGAGTTGCGCGGATGACCGACTTCATCTGGATTGTCATTGCGCTTCCACTCCTGGGGGCCGTCGTACTCCACTTCTTCGGCAGGCGCTTCGGTGAACCACGGGCGGGCTTGATCGGTTTCGGAATGGTTGGTGCGTCCTTCGTGATTGCCGCCGTCGCCGCCATTCCTTTTTTCCGAGGCGAATCTCACGGTGAGCACGTGTTCCTATTCGAATGGATCGAAGGTTTGGGTGCGGCGGCTTCTTTGCTGTGGGATCCGCTTTCTGCCGTCTTGACGCTCGTGATTACCGGCATTGGTGCCCTGATCCATCTGTACTCGATCGGCTACATGCACGGAGACCCGCGCTTTTCACGTTTCTTCACGTATCTCAATTTGTTCATCGCATCGATGTTGATTCTCGTGCTGGGGGACAACTTCGGCATGCTGTTCGTCGGCTGGGAGCTCGTCGGCCTGTGCTCGTATTTGCTGATTTCGTTCTGGAACGAAAAGCCGAGTGCGGCCGCGGCCGGCAAGAAAGCGTTCGTGGTCAATCGCATCGGGGACGTGGGATTCCTGATCGCACTGATGCTTATCTTCACGACATTCGGAACGCTGGCCTTCGAAGAAGTTCTCAACATCGAAGCGTGGGAAGAGCACGGAATCGAGCTCAGCGTTGGCCTGGCAACCGCCATAACGCTGTTGTTGCTGGTCGGAGGAACGGGTAAATCGGCACAGCTTCCTCTTTTCATGTGGCTGCCTGATGCCATGGAGGGTCCCACGCCCGTGTCGGCTTTGATCCATGCTGCGACGATGGTCACAGCAGGGGTGTACATGATCGCCAGAACCGCGGTGCTGTTCGAAATGGCGCCGGTGTCGAGTGCCATCGTTGCGTCGGTTGGAGCAGTGACGGCCCTTTTTGCCGCCTCGATTGCTCTCAAACAGCGAGATATCAAGCGAGTCCTCGCCTACTCAACCATCAGCCAACTCGGCTACATGTTCCTGGCGGTTGGGGTCGGCGCCTACGTGGCAGGAATCTTCCACCTTTTCACGCATGCATTCTTCAAAGCGCTCCTCTTCCTCGGTTCGGGGGCCGTGATTCACGCCATGGCCGATGAACAGGACATCGGGCGCATGGGCGGTCTTCGCAAGGCGATGCCCATCACGCATCTAACCCAGGTTGTCGGGTGGCTCGCCATTATCGGGATTTTTCCCTTCGCCGGCTTCTGGTCCAAGGATGAGATCCTCGCCGTGACCTTTGGCAAGGGCGGTGGCTATTACGTGCTGTGGGCCATTGGTCTGCTGACTGCCCTGTTGACCGCGGTCTACATGACGCGCTGGATCGCCCTGACCTTCTGGGGCAAGGCGCGATTCGGTGAAGATGTACATCCGCACGAGGCGCCAGGGTCGATGGTCCTCCCGCTCGTGGTGCTGGCGGCCTTCTCGTTCGGCGTTGGTTTCTGGAACACGCCGTTCCTGCCTTCGCTGGAACATTTTTTGGAACCGGCCTTTGAAGGAGTCGAGCAAGCCCACTTGCCGGAGGGCCTCGTGCCTTGGGTTCTTGCGGTCATCTCGGTGGGAGTTGCGGTTGTGGGTGCGTTCTATGCCTTTCGTCGGTACCGCGGCGAGAACGCTGTCGAGCTATCGCCGATCGGCAAAGGGTCCTGGTCGCTCGTGGAGCAGGCCTATCACGTCGACGACCTGGTGGGCCGCTGGCTGGTTGCACCTGGACGGGCGATTTCCAACTTCCTGGCGTTCGTTGTTGACCGGGATGTGATCGACGGAGCTGTGAATGGTCTCGCTACCGCCGTGAAGGCCGCGGGGGAACGTCTTCGTCCCCTACAGAGTGGCTTCGTTCGACAATATGGGCTCGGGCTGGTTGCCGGCACGGTCGGGCTGCTCGTTTGGTTCGCAAGCCGGGGGTTGACCTGATGTTTCCAACATTGTCGGTCATGATCTGGTTGCCCGTGCTCGGTGCTGCGATCGTCGCAACCATTCCACGCAGACGCTCAGAGATCGCGCTTCCGATCGGTCTTGGCTTCTCGGCGCTGGTGCTTGCGTTAGCCGGCAATGTCGTGTGGACGTTTGCAAAGGGAGATGCCGGTTTCCAGTTCGCCGAGCGGGCATCGATCTATGAGGCGTGGGGTATCACCTATCACCTGG
>JABDOU010000187.1 GCA_013043085.1 Acidimicrobiia bacterium | reverse complement strand
ATCGCACCGTATTCGCTCTGGTCACGGGGTTGCCGGAACAGAACATCCGGATCATCTCGCCCGACATCGGAGGCGGCTTCGGCAACAAGGTTCCTGTCTACCCGGGCTATGTGGTCGCCACCGCAGCGTCGCTACTGCTCGGCAAGCCGGTCAAATGGATCGAGTCGAGAACTGAGAATTTGATCTCGACCGGGTTCGCGCGCGATTACTACATGAAGGGAGAGTTGGCGCTCAACAGCGAGGGCCGCATTCTCGGCCTGCGAAGTGAGATCTGGTCTGACCAGGGCGCGTTCTTCGCCGATGCCCAGCCAACCAAGTTCAAGGCAGGCCTCTTTCATATCGTCACCGGGTCCTACGACTATCCGGCTGCCCATGTGGTTGCGCACGGCGCCTACACCAACAAAGCGCCGGGAGGGGTCGCGTATCGCTGTTCCTTCAGGGTGACCGAGGCCTCGTATCTCATCGAGCGGCTGGTCCAGACCGCCGCCTACGAAATCGGCATGGACCCGGCCGAGTTCCGATCGATGAACTTCATCAAGCCAGAGCAGTTCCCGTATCACTCTCCAACCGGGTTTGTGTATGACTCGGGTGATTACGAGGCCGCAATGCGCAAAGCCCTTGGGATCGCCAATTACGAAGCACTCAGGGAGGAGCAGAAAGCCGCAAGGGAAGAAGGCAGGCTGATCGGCTTGGGGCTTGCCAGCTTCACCGAAGTCGTCGGCGCGGGCGGTTCAAACGAGTACGACATCCTCGGTCTGAAAATGTTCGACTCCGCCGAACTCCGCATCCACCCCACGGGCAAGGCAATCCTCAAGCTTGGCGTACGCAGTCAGGGCCAGGGCCACGAGACCACGTTTGCCCAGATTGTCGCAGAAGAACTCGGCATCCCCGTCGGTGACATCAAGGTGGTCGAAGGCGATACCGACAACACCCCCTACGGACTCGGCACGTATGCCAGCCGCAGCACGCCGGTCGCCGGGGCCGCCACGGCTGTGATCTCCCGCATGTTGCGCGAGAAGGCTCGCAAGATCGCGGCTCACCTGATGGAAGCATCGCCGGACGACCTCGAGTGGGAGCCGGGCAAGTTCTCCGTGGCAGGATCTCCGGACAAGTTCGTCACCATTCAAGACATTGCCTTCGCCGCCTACACGAATATGCCAGAAGACACCGAATACGGGCTGGAGGGCGTTCATTATTACGACCCGCCCAATATGACGTATCCGTTCGGAACCTATGTGGTGGTAGTGGAAGTCGATCCCGAGACCGGTGTCTGGAAGGTTGACCGCATGGTGGCGGTCGACGACTGCGGCGTTCGAATCAATCCGATGATCGTAGAAGGCCAGATTCAGGGCGGCTTGACCGAAGGGTTCGCGGCTGCAGCCATGCAGTGGATCACCTTCGACGAAGACGGCAACTGCATCGGCTCCAACTTCATGGATTATCTGGTCCCGACTGCCTGGGAAACGCCGCGCTTCGAACTCGACGAAACGGTGACGCCGTCTCCCCACCATCCGATCGGCGCCAAGGGTGTCGGCGAATCTGCAACGGTCGGATCGCCGGCTGCCTACGTCAATGCCGTGATCGATGCCCTCGCCCACCTCGGCGTGCGAAACATCGATATGCCGCTCCTGCCCGATCGGGTATGGAGCGCCATTCAGGACGCCAAGAACCGATAGCCATGCAACGGGCCCTCGAACTCGCGGCGCGCCTGGCTTCCGGACGAACGCCGTTCGTTCTCGCCACGGTTATCTGGCGACGAGGACCCTCCTCAGGCCACATGGGCTCCAAAGCTGTCATCGCGACCGACGGATCGATCACCGGGTGGCTGGGAGGAGCCTGTGCCGAGCCAACGGTCATAAAACAGGCACTGGACGCGCTGGTTGAGGGAACACCTCGCCTCCTCCAGCTGGGACCGCCAGAAGAATTCGGCGATCGTCATGACGAAGATGCCGTCGCTGTGCCGATGGCTTGCGAGAGCGATGGAGCAATGGAGGTCTACTTGGAACCCGTCGTGCCTGAACCCAGCCTTGTAGTAATCGGCAAATCACCCGGAGCCGAAACCCTGGCACAGATGGGAGCCTTGCTCGGCTGGCGGGCAGTGCTGATCGATGACGGTGGCGAGGCACATTCGCTTGACGCGGTGGAAGTGCATGTCACGCTTGATCTCGAGGCACTGGCGATCGGCGAGCGCGACTTTGTCGTCGTCGCGACACAGGGCCACTACGACGAGAAAGCTCTCGAAGCCGCACTTGCGACGTCCGCCGGTTACGTGGGCCTCGTCGCGTCGCGCAAACGTGCAGCCGCCGTATTCGAGTTTCTCCGGGGATCGGGAATATCCGACGAGGCACTCGCCAGGATCCACGCCCCGGCCGGACTCGATTTGGGAAGCCTGCCGAACGACCAGATTGCCGTAGCGGTGCTTGCCGAAATGGTCTCGCTACAGGCAGGCGGAGGTCTCACAACGGGCGTCACCGTTTTCCGGCGCGAAGAAGCGATCGATCCGGTGTGCGACATGATCGTGAATGTCGCGACGGCCCGCTGGACCCACGAACACGACGGACACACCTATTACTTCTGCGCCCCCGGATGCAGAACCGCATTCGCAAACGACCCGGAAAGCTTCGTCAGTAAGGAGAGCCAGTGAAAATCAGCCACGAGTTTGAGGTCGAGCGCCCGATCGAGCGAGTGTGGGAAACGTTCCAGGATGTGCCAACCGTTGCCCAGTGTCTCCCCGGAGCCAGCATCACCGAGGAAAAAGGCGACAACGTCTACGCAGGTGCGGTTGAGGTGAAACTCGGACCCATGAATGCCAAGTTCGAGGGTGAAGCCACCGTCACGCCAGATCACTCGAACCACAGCGGGTCCATCATCGGCAAGGGAGTAGATCGCAGCGGAGGAAGCCGTGGATCGGTCGACGTGGAGTATCGCCTGGCGGGTATCGGCGGACACACCCGGGTTTTCGTCGAGGCCGATATCAAGCTTTCCGGTGCCGTCGCCCAGTTCGGCCGCACCGGCCTCATCGAAGAAATGTCGAGACGCCTGATCGACGAGCTGGTCTATTGCCTGCACAGCAAGCTGGATGCGGCGACGCCGGAGGAAGCGGCGACTATCGAAGCCGGGGATGTCAAGGGAATAGGTCTGCTGTTCTCGAGTTTGGTCAGCTGGATCGGGAGCCTCGTGAAGCGACTGCTGGGTCGGATTCGGAAAACGGCCCCCTAGCCGTTCGGCAGGTGTCGCCGGATGAGATAGTTGTAGATCTGCCAACCTGACCACGGACGAAGGAGATCGTTCTTGGCAATACGAGACGCCTCGTCCGATAGCCGGACCGGACGTTTGGCCTTGAGCGCGACTTCGGCGGCGCGCTCCATTTCGATCAGCCATGCAACGGCTTCGGCGGCGCTCTTGCCGGTGGTGAGCACGCCATGGTTTGCGAGAATGACGTGGCTGTTGTCATCGAGCGCGACCGCGATCCGTTTTCCTCCGTCTGCCGAAAGAATCTGAACCTCTTCGTCATCGAAGAGCGCATGATCTTCGAAGAATTGCGTCGCCTCTTGATTGATCGGTTCGAGCAGCCGTCGTTCGGTTGAGAACGCAGTCGCATATGGCGCATGGACATGGGCGGCCGCCTCGATGTCGGGCCTGGCCTCGTGGATGGGGTGATGAATGTGGTATCCGGTGATATTGATCGGCGCCGCGACAGCTCCGATAGAGCGGTCCTCAATCGCGACACCGCCGGGTGAGACCAGCACCGTGTCCTCACGCGATGCTGTAGCAAAGGACACCCCGTAGCGAAGCATCCAGAAATGGTCGCGGCGTTCGGGGTCGCGAAACGAAATGTGTCCGTCCCCCATGTCCCCGAACCGCAGCGCCCCGAAGAGCCGGTAGCACTGCGCCAGTTGGTCGCGCCGTCGGAGCCTCTCGGCTGTCACATCGGCGAGAAAAGGTTCGGGATCACCCGGTGAAAACGGTTCGTAGGCCATCACCAAACGCTACCAAATCAATACCGTCGTATGATCGAGCGATGCCAATCACATCAGCCGGCCTGCTCGTATACCGGACAGCCCGGACAGAGCTCGAAGTGCTTCTTGGACGTCTCGGCGGCCCACTGTGGGCCAAGCGAGAGCATTGGACCATCCCGAAGGGGATCGTCGAAGACGGCGAATCGGAGCTCGAAGCCGCGTACCGCGAATTCAGGGAAGAAACCGGCTGGGCCGTTCCTCGCGGTCCGGCTGCTCCATTAGGCGAGATCCGCCAGCGCGGGGGGAAGCGAGTGGTCGCGTGGGCGGTGGAAGGCGAATTCGATCTGACAACATTCCAGCCTGGTACGTTTCAGATGGAATGGCCGCGCAATTCGGGAAGGATCGGCGAGTTCCCCGAGCTCTCTGAAGTGCGCTGGTTTGATCTGGCCACTGCGGCCGCCACGATCAACCCGGCTCAGGCACCGCTCCTGGACCGGCTGGCTGCATACGGCTGCAGGTAGCGTGACGGCATGGCATACGACTTCATTATCGTTGGAGGCGGATCGGCCGGGTGTGCGCTCGCCAACCGTTTGAGCGCAGATCCGGCAAATCAGGTGCTTGTCCTCGAGGCCGGAAGGCCCGATTACAAATGGGACATCTTCATTCACATGCCGGGCGCCTTCACGATCCCGCTCGGAAATCGCTTTTATGACTGGAAGTACGAATCGGAGCCGGAACCGTATATGGGTGGCCGCCGGGTCTATCACGCCAGGGGCAAAGTCCTCGGCGGGTCCAGTTCGATCAACGGCATGATCTTTCAGCGAGGCAACCCGCTCGATTTCGAGCGATGGGCATCGGACCCTGGCATGGAGACCTGGGACTACGCCCATGTTCTCCCGTATTTCAAGCGTATGGAGACCTGCCTGGCCGGAGCAGATGAATATCGCGGGGGTGAAGGACCGTTGAAACTCGAACGAGGCCCGGCCACCAACCCCATTTTCGAGGCATTGTTCGAGGCGGTGCAACAGGCTGGATATCCACTGACCGAGGACGTGAACGGGTACCAGCAGGAAGGATTCGCCCGATTTGACCGAAACATCCATCGAGGAAGACGACTCAGCGCAGCACGCGCCTATCTCCATCCGGTCATGGAACGCCCCAACCTCACCGTCAAGACCAGCGCATTCACAGAACAGATCAACTTCGACGGGAACAAAGCCAGAGGCGTGAGATATCGGATTGGCCGGACAACCATCGACGTCGAGGGATCCGAGGTCATCCTGTGTGGAGGCGCATTCGCCTCGCCACAGCTGCTACAGGTTTCTGGTGTCGGCAACGCCATCGAACTCGAAGACGTAGGCGTCAAGGTGATCCACGACCTTCCCGGTGTCGGTGAGCATCTTCAGGATCATTTAGAGGTATACGTACAGCACGCCGCCAAACAGCCCGTTTCCATGTACCCGGCTCTCAAGTGGTACAACCGGCCGAAAATCGGATTGGAATGGCTCGTGAGGCGACGGGGTGCGGCAGCCAGCAATCACTTCGAAGGTGGCGGGTTCGTGCGGAGCAACGATGAGGTTGCCTATCCGAACCTGATGATTCATTTCCTGCCGATTGCCATCCGATACGACGGCACGGTCCCCGATGGTGGC
>JABDOU010000125.1 GCA_013043085.1 Acidimicrobiia bacterium | reverse complement strand
ACGAGTCAGACGTTGTCTCCGACCCGTCGTGGGTGTATGCGATCGTCGTTCCGTTGATGGCAATCGAACCTCGTGCAGGGAACTGAGAAACAGACAAAGACGGGCTGCTGGCGTACGTGTCGTTGTTCATGACCGGGATCGAAACCGTGTTGCCTTCGACAACGTTTGCACTGTCGGCTCTTGCGATTGGTGGAGGCCCGCCAGAGCCGTAACCCAGGTAGCTCATCATGAGAACCTCGCCGCCGGATCCCAGAGAAGAAGAGGGTCGCTGCCCGCCGTCGGCCGCCCAGTCCCATCGATCATCGTGCCCATAGACAAGACCGGCGGTTCCAACCTCGACCGCGACGGTCACATCGTCGAGCACATCTTGCGGACCGGCTGTCATGTTTCCACCGGGGCACCAGTCTGCAACGAAGTCCTCGTACCGCATCTCGGCGGCAATGACGGGTTTGCTCGTTTGTCCGAGAACACTTGCCAGCTCCTGACGCGCTTCGCTTGCCGGCGAGCAGTGGCCGGTCAGAGGGGCAGCAATGTCGAAGAAACTCTGATTCCAGATCCCCTGGACATAGTGATGTCCGTGATAAGCAGTTGTTTGATCGGCTCCGCCTGCGACGAGCCCCGCCTTGAGCTCCTGCCACACGCCGACGTTGTTCAGCTCGTCACTGGCACCGCCAGAAATGGAGAAGTAGTCGCCGCCGAATACCCACATGCCGACCGCCGGGTTGTTCGCGTAGCGATTGGCAAGGAACGATCCGTATGCACGGGCGTTTGATGTGGTGAGCGGAGCGTTTCCGCCGTTGTGGTAAGCGCCTGAATTGCCAACGTATTTCTGTGCCCAACCGACGACCAATCCAACCTTGATGTTGTGATTGTTAGCTGCGGTGAGGATGTGATCGATGTGATCGAAATAGGCGCTATTCGGGTTTCCGAAGCTTCCGAGCGTTTGGCCATGACTGTTCTGCTCGTTGAGCAGCTGACCGGAGATCGGGGCTACGGAGATCCAGACCCCGGTGAAGCCGGCACCAGACAGGTGCTGCATATATGCGTCGAGTTCACTATCGATCGAGTAGACGGGCAATTCCCAAGCTGTGTCGTAGACATCGAAATGGTTCGTTGCGGTAGCCAGAGAGGATGACGAGAATGCGAGCACAAGGCCCACAATCGCGATGACTACGGAGTAGGACGCAGCTCCCCCATCCTTGAAAGACCTGGCGCGCCCACCCCGTACGCGGAGCCTGGACGGTGCTGCTTCAACGCCCGTCAGCGAACGGCGCTCCATGAAGTTCCCTTTTCCAAATCAATGTGCCCATCAGGCAGCGTCGCAGCTGCCGGGATCAGTGTATTGGGATCCTGTGCACACATTGATGGGTCTGGCGGCCTTTATAACACCGTCCGGGATTAGCCGTCCGTGACGGGCCGCATGCGGTGAGGCGAAAACTTCCTCAGGCGCCGGTGAACCGTGGGGATCGCTTCTCGCCGAAGGCCGCCACTCCTTCGGCCATGTCAGAGGATCCGAAACACACGACCTGTGCCGCACCCTCGGCTTCGAGGGCTTCGGCCAGGGTCCGTTGAAACGACGCATTCATGTTGGCCCTGACGGACGCCAGGCCGAGCGGGGCGTTCGCGGCGATCGTCTCTGCGAGTTCCTGGGCACGGGTCGGAAGATCCTCAACGATCTCGAGCAGAAGTCCGATCCGCAGCGCTTCCTGGGCATCCACGACGCGGCCTGTCATGGACAGTTCTTTCGCGCGTTGAAGACCAACGTGCCGGGGTAGATAAAACGATCCGCCGAAATCAACGGTGAGGCCGCGGCGAACGAACACCTCTGTAAATCGGGCATCCGGCGATCCCAGAACGATGTCACAGCCCAACGCCATATTCATCCCCGCTCCTGCCGCCACACCATTCACAGCGGCAATCGTTGGCTTTGAGACATCATGCAACGCCTGCGCGGCGCGCCCGACGGTCTTCATGGTTTCGACTCCCCCGCCCTCCACCAGGTGGCTTATGTCGGTGGGCGTCAGGTCGGCACCCGCACAGAATCCTCTTCCGGAACCGGTGAGGACCATCACGCGCTGTTCGGATGCTTCGAACGCCTCAATCGCCTCGCGAACACCATCCCAGCCGTCGGGGGCTATCGCGTTCAAACGATCGGGCCTATTGAGGGTGATCCATCGGGCAGGTCCTCGGTCTTCAATCAGTAATTCGTCTGTAGGCACCATTCGACGAGGCTACCAAGTGCCGGCGTCGGGAACCCTGAAATCGATATTTGTATCCGAGAGCCGGCGGTGTAAAGCCGAAGTCGGCTTTAGCATCACGACATGGGATTCAATCCGTTCCGACCGGCCGAACGTAAGCCGGCTGATATCGCCATGGTGGTCGTGGCAGTTGGTGTCACATTGGCGGTGGTCATATGGGCGCTGATGGCCTGACCCCGTCCGGATCGAGCGTATTCGCGATCCAGCCCTACCAGGCCACCAAGCGGTACACGTGTCCGTGGTGTTCCGGAACCATCGAGGCGGGAGTGGGTCATCTCGTCGTCGTACCCCCGGGCCGTCCGGATGAGCGACGGCATTGGCACAAGGGATGTTGGTTCAAGAGCCGACAGGGGACGATCGCGGGCTAACAAGGGCTCGTTTCGATTGAGGACATCGACACGCTACCGAACGTGTGGAAGTACGTCGCTTGCGAAACGCTCCACTGAATCCACATCGTCGAGAGCGTTCTGCTGGAGCATGAATCTCGTTGCGCCGGCCTCGATCCGTTGCGATATCTGATCGACGATCTCGGCAGGTGAACCGACCAGAAATCCTGCGCGTTTCCACCCGTCAGCATCGGGAGGAAGGTCGGGAAACACGTCCCGATGGGCCTCGATATGGGATTGGACCATGCGGTCGCTATCACCGATCGCAAAGGGAATCATGAAAGATCTCACAATCCCGGCAGGGTCGCGACCGAGCACGTGGCACGCTTCATCGAGGGCAGCTGACTTATCGATGAACACCTCGAGCGAGGCGTAAGAACAGTTCCACTCCGTCGCATGACGGGCCACAACTGTCAGCGTGCGCTCGCCCTTGCCTCCCATGATCAGCGTCTGATGCGCCGGGATCGGGTGGATTTCAGCATCGATCAACGGATAGTACGGGCTCTCGCGATTGATCCGTTCTCCGCTCCACAAAGCCCGAATGACAGCCGCCCCTTCGTCGAGACGATCGACACGTTCTCGAAATGGCGGGTAGCTGATACCAAACATCTGATGCTCGCGTGCGTGCCAGCCTGCGCCTAGGCCCAGATCGAGCCGTCCGTTTGCGAGTTGATCGACGGAAGCAGCCATCTTGGCAATCATCGCCGGATGGCGGAACGTAATTGAGCACACGAGGGGCCCGAAACGAATGCGCGACGTGCGCTCTGCCAGAGCGGTAAGCGAAGGCCACAGCGCCAGAGCTTGCCGCCCGCTGACTCCGCTCAACGCAGTGAGATGATCAGACCGGAAGAGGCCTCCAAAGCCAAGAGCCTCCGCGGCATCGGCCATCTGAAACCACCGCTCCCAGGTCAGGTCTTCCTGGCCTTCCACCATCAAACAGATATCAGCCATGAACCGACCCTACCGATCCTGCTTCAAGCAATACGCGGAACCCAATGGATCTCGATACCGTCCGCCATCACCCGCACGCCGCAAAAATCGATGCGTGCAACGGGTGGTCTGAGTTTCGCTGCAGCACGCCTGATCCTTGTGGCCTTGAGATCGTCGAACGCCTCAATCGGCTCCGCGTTGATCCGGGTCTTCACTTCTGCCACGCTCCAGGAACGATCAGGCCATCTGACGACCAGGTCCAGTTCATCGCGACCGACCCGGCGATTGCGATGGACGAGTCTGGCGCCGCGTCGACACAGAAAGAGCAAAGCTTGATCCTCTCCGAAACGTGCAAGGCGGGTGCGGTTGTTGGCCGACACCTAGAGCGGGGTACCTGGCTCCAACTCCTCGATGTTGACATCCCGAAAGCTCAACACGCGCACATTCTGCAGAAAGCGGGCAGGCCGGTACATGTCCCACACCCAGGCGTCCTCCAACTCGAGCTCAAAAAAAGTAGTTCCATCCGAGGACTTGGTCTGCAGACTTACCTTGTTGGCGAGGTAGAAACGCCGTTCGGTTTCGACAACATACCGAAACATAGGGAGCACATCGCGATACTCCTTGTAGATCTGCAATTCGACCTGGCTCTCATATCGCTCCAGGTCTTCTTCGTTCATGCTCATCGAAGTGGTCGCCCGTCAGTCCGTCGGATTAGCTGCAAATAGTTTGGCAGGTATTTGTACCGTGTCCAGAGATCTCTTACAGACCGGACCATCTGCTCAACGGCCACATTCGGACGAAGGCGCGACCGATGATGTCTTCTTCGGACACTGCGCCGATCCGACGGCTGTCGGAGCTACGAGCCCGATTATCGCCCATCAAGAAATACGTGCCCTCTTCAACCGTTACCGGGCCGAAATTGGCCATGCGTGATTCCGGCCCCAGGTACGGCTCGTTGAGCGGGACTCCGTCGACATACAGCTGATTGTCAATGATCTCAATGGCCTCGCCCGGAAGACCGATCACACGCTTGATCACCACCGAATCGGGGCTCGAAAGACCAATGGACTCTGCAATGAGCCTCACGACGGCATCGAATATGGGTTCCGAGGCATCGTTCGAACCGGTATCGAACACCACGATCTGGGAACGCTCGATGTCCCCGAAAACGTACGACAGCTTGTTTACAGCCACCCGGTCGTTGATCTCGAGCGTGTTGCGCATCGACTCGCTCGGTATGAAATAACTCTGGAATAGGAATGTCTTGACCACGATTGCGACGATGAGCGCCACGACAAGAAGAATGGGTAGTTCTTGCCAAAGCGGCAACTTTTTCTTCTCTTCTTCACCGTCAGGCTCATCCGTGTCCACTCCGACTGCGACCTGAGGTCCCGGGCGAGGATCGAAATCGAAGCCGTCCGGTTGGTCTTCGAGCCGATACCGGACAAGGTCAGAAGCCACGTCGGAAGGAACCTCTGGCACGCCGACGCCGCCGTTCGGCATTCGGCCGGACGTTGACGTTCCAGGCGCGACAGACGACTCAGGACCAACTATCGGTTTGGAAGAAGAAGTCGACATGGACGCCAAGCCTATCCCAATGCGCCATCAAAAGGCCTCATCAGTAGGGCCACACCAACCTGAGATTAGAAACAGTGAATCGCTCAGCGCTTCTCTTTGATGCGGGTTGCTTTGCCGACCCTGTCGCGGAGGTAATACAACTTTGCCCGCCGCACCGCACCACGTCGAACGACCTCGATGCTGGAAATGATCGGAGCGTGGAGCGGGAAGATTCGCTCGACGCCCACACCGAAAGCGACCTTCCGAACCGTTATGGTTTCGCTGAGGCCGCCACCGTCACGAGCTATCACCACGCCTTCGAATGCCTGGACGCGCTCGCGCCCCGCTTCGACGACGCGAACGTTCACCTTCACGGTGTCGCCGGGGTTGATATCGGGGAGATCGTCGCGCAGAAATCGCGATTCGACGTTATCGAGCTTGTTCATCGGGTTGCCTCAAGACGGTGAGCGACCACAGCATACCCTGGAACCTCCCTTGTGGCGAGTAGGAATCATTGCTCACGAGTGACAGTTTTGACGACACCGGTGTCGCTCGCTCCCCTGCCCTCGCCTTGATGCCATTCGGCTGAGGGCCAGGAGATGAGCCGGATGCGCAAGGCCGCATGCGAAAGGCCGGATGGTAGATAGCGCCTTGGTTCCCCGTGCCCCTCGCCTTCGGCGAGCGGTACCTGTTGGTTTCTATCAGTGGGTGCGCCGCTTCTCGATGAACGACCGGTCTCTAGGCCTCGGCATCCTCGGGTCCGCTGATCTTCTCCCAGAGGTCAGGACGGCGTTGTTTTGTGCGCTCTGTTCTCTGCGACTGGCGCCAGGCGTCGACGGCTCGGTGGTCTCCCGAAAGCAAGACCGCGGGCACTTCCCAGTCGTCGTAGCGAGCGGGACGGGTGTACTGGGGTTCTTCGAGCAGCCCATCCGAAAAGGATTCGGAAACCGGAGACTCGGGATTGCCAAGCGAACCCGGGATGAGTCGTGCGACCCCCTCGACGATTGCCAGAGCCGCCACCTCGCCTCCCATGAGCACAACATCTCCCATCGAGACCTCTTCGTCCACCAGATGCTCGGCGACACGATGGTCCACACCCTCATACCGACCACAGATCAGTGTTATCGAGTCCATTTCCGACCAGCGCGTCAAGTGATCCTGGGTCAAACGATCGCCCGCCGGTGTCAACAAGATCCGATGCGACCGCGGGAGGTCGGCAAGGGCATCGGCAATCGGCCCCACCATCAGGACCATGCCTGCTCCCCCTCCGAACGGAGCATCATCGACCTGACGATGTTTTCCGATGCCATAGTGTCGGAGATCGATCAGGTTGACGTCAATCGTTTCGTTCGTAACTGCGTTGGCCAAGAGGCTGGTGCGTAACGGCGAAGCGAAGAACTCCGGAAACAGCGTGATGATATTGAACTGCACCATGTCAGGGTATATTGGCCACGTAGGCGCTGGACCGAGGAGTTTGCGTGGGGACCGAGAGCCACAGGCGGCGTTCACCCGCTGCGAGTGGTGGCACTGGTGGCATGGAGCGGCGCGTCAAAGGCACAGTCGAAGATAGGGTCGAAGGCAGGGTCGAAGATAGAGACGAAGGCACAGTCGAAGGCGGGGACGTAGGCGAGCCTGACCAACTCCCGCCACCTTCTCAACCGTCGAACTTTGCACGTCACGGGACGCGAGACGATGCGCCCAGTCCGATCAGGCAGGCCCTGCGAGCGGCACGGCGGGGCCGCCATGTGATTCCGGAGATCGACGAATCGATCGAAGAAGTCCAGTCTGTGAAGAGCCGAACCGAGCCGGCGACGCCGGTCGACCACGATCAATCGACTGCTCCCGCGTTTCCGGAAACGCTCGAGGATCCTCTTCCGGAAACGCTCGAGGATCGGCGGGTAGACGGATTCGAGCTGACGATCAAAGATTTCGGAACGGCCTGGTCTTCGACCGTCCAAGGCTGGGTTCTTGATGAAGCGGGTCACACGGTTTGGCGACCGATCGTGACAACCACGGCCGACGTCCCCAACTGGGAGATCGACACGACGCTCGGTGTGGTGACGGGCGAAGCCGCCCTCAACCTCAATGTCGGATCGATCGGCGACTTGCTGGTTGAACGGGGCGGGCGGCGAACTGTCGAACAAAGAGTGCATCGGGATCGGGTGGCAGCACATCAGGCCATGGTCGAGGCAGCGGTAGCCCGAGGAGCACACGCGGTCGTCGGCGTCACCGTGGGTTACACACCGCTCGGCGATGTTGTACTGGTAACCGCGACCGGGACGGCCGTCACGCTGCGCCCGCCCGATGATCGATAGCTACTCAATTTGAGTCGATGCTCAATATTCTTCCCTTCCCGCCCGTCGATGATGTAACGTAATCGCCGCATCCGGATGTTTGCTTGCTCGAACGCGCTCCGGAGAGATTTGCTCGAACTACTGATCACGAAGTCTGCGAAAGGTACGCATGCCACGCATTCGCGCCGAGAACCTCTACGCCCACA
The DNA here is from genome assembly GCA_013043085.1 of Acidimicrobiia bacterium. Lineage (GTDB taxonomy): Bacteria > Actinomycetota > Acidimicrobiia > Spongiisociales > SHLN01 > JABDOU01. The sequence goes on along the minus strand of JABDOU010000125.1, from coordinate 19 downwards.
AAGTATTGAACCGATCAGC
>JABDOU010000116.1 GCA_013043085.1 Acidimicrobiia bacterium | reverse complement strand
CGTCCGTCGTCGACTTGAGCCTGGAGGTCAGGCCGCTGACCACGGAGGATCTCGAGGCCTACCTGGACCACCACCGGATTCATCGCACAGAGTCCGGCAGCGAGGGCGATCCGATCTTCACTCCTTTCGACGAATCCGGTGTCTTGCACGGCGCACGTGACAGTCGCGAACGTGGGTGGACGAGAAGCCTTGACGAGCCAGGCTGGATCCGTAGCTGGGGAGCGTTCTCGCACGCAACGATCATCGGCGACGTCGAGTTGCATGGAGGCGAGATCGAAGCCAACCGCCACCGCGCCTCGATCGGCGTCGGGGTCCAGCGCCCGTATCGCGGACGGGGCCTTGGTCGCACATTGATGGAGACTGCCATCTCATGGGCTCGATCTGAAGGGGTCGCCGCCATCGATCTCGGTGTGTTTGAGGGCAACCCGGGAGCTCTGCGCCTCTACGATTCACTGGGATTCAAGCCTGTGGGAACCCTGGAAGACGCGTTCCGGGTGCGGGGTCAGTCGATCAACGACATCCGTATGGTGCTCGATCTGAGGAGATGACAGTCGCCTTCCGCGCAGATTGGCGATTACAATGCCGCCACCTATGGACATCGCTACATCCATCATCCTCGTTCTGCACCTTCTGGTCTCGGGCGTGCTGATCCTGCTGGTTCTCCTGCATTCGGGTAAAGACGGTGGCGTGTCGGACATGTTCGGGGGTGGGTTCGGACCGGCCTCGCAATCGACGGTCGTCGAAAAGAATCTCGATCGGCTCACGATCATCGCAGCACTGGTGTTCACCCTGACCACGGTGACGCTCGTCCTGCTCTGGACCTAGCGCTCCGGATACAGGTGAAAGTGGTTGTAACTGCCGACCACTGAGAACCCGAGTTTCTCGTACCATTGCCGCGGCCAGTCGTTTGCTTCGGCGTACAGGTGGATCCACGTCACGCCTTCTGCGACAGCCGCCGCGATCGCCTCGTGCATGACGGCGGTTCCCAGTCCTCGGTTTCGGTATTCAGGCAGGGTGTTCACCGATTCAATTTGTGCTTCGGAGCCATCTATATAGAGGTCGCAGATTGCAGCGAGCACGCCATCGCTTTCTGCAACGAAGAATCGGGCTCCGACCGCAGCGGCCAATTTGGCTGGGTAGTCGACGAGCGTGCGGACGGTCTCAGGTGATCGCGGAGGATCGTATGTGTGTTGGAGCAGCTCGAGGAGATTCCGGGTTTGTGAGTATTCGGCCTCTCTTGCATGGACGCCCGGCCTGAGGTCTCGAGTTGCATTCGCCGGGTCGGGGAGCACCATCGTGACGAGCTCGGTGAGGCTCCAACCTGCAGCCTCGAACCCGCTGCGCAATCGTCTAGACAGGACCGGGTCGTCGATCGCGACAATCCGGTGTTTGAAGCCGGCACCGCCCAGGATCTCGTCTGCCTCGAGTACGAGCTCTTCAGCCGTGACGTCGTCGGGCGACCCATCAACCCACAGAAAGTTCGATCCGTATCTGAGTGGTACATCTTCTTCTAAGAAAGCGGATCCCCACCTGAAGTCGATGATGGTGTCTGCGAGGCGTTTGTGGTGCCGACGAGCGAACGCGATGGATCTGTCAACGTCCGTCGACCCCAACGCATCGTTCACGTTACGTCGTAGAGGTGATGAACTGGATCATGAAGCAAGTAGCGGGCAAACGTTTCGATGGTGAAGTTGGCGCCGTCGCTTCGCCTGCCTCGACGATCCCATTGCTCGCCGGCCACGGTATCGAACTCGTCAGCGAGCTTGAGACCCGCGGTGTTGAGTTCCCCCTTTACCTGGCCAGGGTCCGCAAGATCGTATCGACGCTCAACTGCCGCTTCGTTCTGATCCCAGTTCGCGAACATCGGATTGTCTTCGGCCAGCATCAATTCGAGGCGCTCCGAATAGAGGCGGTGCACGTCCCGCACATGGCATGCGTATTCGGTCGTTGACCAGACATCCGCGCTTGGTCTGGTTCGCAAAACCTGTTCGTCGCCACCCAAGACGCGAATCCATGCCTGCGTGTTTTCCCGGAGTAGCTCCCCGATTCGGGAGCGTTCGACAGTGGCAGCCTCAAATCCGCACTCGGGACAAGTCCGATCGAGGACCCAGGTCCAGTCTTTGAGATCAGGAGGGGGCGGGTCGGGCGGCTGATTCATGCGGTGCACCTTGGCAGAACTCCCCAAGATTAACGTGACACCATGGCCGGTGTTTCAATGGACAGATTTCCTTCAATCGACGATTTGGAGCGTCGGGCAAAACGTCGAATACCCCACTTCGCATGGGAGTATCTGGATTCAGGTACCGGGGATGACGTCGCGCGTGATCGGAACATCTCGGCGCTGCAAGATGTCACATTCACGCCGCAGGTCATGAAGGGACCCTTACGGCCATACATAGGCACGGAGCTGTTCGGCGTCCCATATTCGGCCCCTATCGGCATCGCTCCCATTGGGATGACCGGCCTGATCTGGCCCGGGGCATCAACTGCACTTGCTGTGACGGCTGCCTCTCGTTCGATTCCGTTTGTACTGAGCACGGTAGGAACGGAGAAGCCAGAGGTGATTGGTCCGCTCGCCGAAGGTATGGGCTGGTTCCAGCTCTATCCACCCCGGGATGCATCTGTTCGCGACGACATCATCGCGAGAGCAGCCTCGAGCGGCTTCACGACGCTCGTGGTGACAGCCGACGTCCCGATCGCGAGCAGACGCGAGCGGCAACGCAAAGCGCGCATCCGGGTTCCACCCTCAATCGGACCGCGTCTCATCGCCCAGGTGTTGCTCCGGCCCGTCTGGGCCATGGAGCTGATGAAGCACGGTCTCCCGCGATTCCGTACGCTCGAGCGCTATCTGGACGCGGCGACCATGCGGAACGCCGCCGGCTTTGTCGGGGCAAACCTTGGCGGCACATTGTCGTTCGAATACTTGACCGAGGTGCGTGATCAGTGGAAGGGTCCGCTGGTCGTAAAGGGGATTCTCGATCCGGATGATGCTGCCCGTTGCGTAGGTGCGGGCGCAGACGCCGTGATCGTCTCCAACCACGGCGGCCGGCAACTGGATGGCGCAGTCGCATCCATCGATGCACTCCCGGCCGTGGTCGAACGAATCGGCAGCGCAACTCCCGTTTTATTCGATGGGGGAGTCAGGCATGGGATCGATGTCGCTCGCGCGATCGCACTCGGCGCGTCGTTCGTGTTTTGTGGCAGGGCATTCATGTACGGCCTGGGTGCGCTCGGTGATCGGGGGCCTGAGCACGTTCTCGATATTCTCACCGACGGCCTCATCAACACCATGCACCAAACCGGCTGCGAATCGCTCACGGAGCTCCGTCAACGACTTGCCTAGGGCTCAGGCCCGGCCGAAGGCCGGGCCAGTGTCGGAGAGAGGACTTGAACCTCCACGGGCTTATCGCCCACTAGGCCCTCAACCTAGCGCGTCTACCAATTCCGCCACTCCGACAGAGGTCGGGCAGTATAGGAAGCCGCTATGAGTCCGGCTACTGCTGCCGACAGATACCACCATACAACAGCGGAGCTGAGGGATGGCTGTATGGGAAACACCGCCAGGCGAATGAGTCCGGCGAGGCTCAGCCCAAGGCTGACCGCCAACCAGGGCTTGTTGCGCCATCGGAATACGAACCATCCGGCCAGGCCGAATGCGAGGGCGGCATAGATCTCAACGGGGTGCCGTGTGATCGAGCTTCCCTCGACGGACCAGGTCCACGGAAGGTCGGAAGGTGCGCCGAGACATGTGCTTCTGACCAGGCATCCTGCATGCCAGCCCCCGAGACCGAACAGAGCCGCCGGGGCCAGCTGGTCGAGCAGACCTGGAAGCCGATCGCGTTGCAAATATGTGACAGCGGCCAAAGCTCCAACCGAGGCGCCAACCGTGTCGACTCCCGCCCTCACGAGAATGAAGTCGCCGGGATGGGTAATCGGATTGACCCCGCCTTTGACCATGGCAACCATTCTTCCGACGATCAAGCCCGAGATCGCCCCGGCCAGGGCCAGGTCCCAGACATCACGAACGCAGAACGTGGGATCACGACGTCCCATCAGCCAGAGTCCCGCGTAGAGAGCAAACAGAGCCACCAACACGCTTCCGAGCAACGTGAACTCCATCAGGATCGCCGGATGATCTCGTCGAGATTGAAGGCCAATGCCCGCTCGTCGATGACGCCGAAATGCAGTTCGACCAGCTCACCGCCTGGTGCGTAAAAAAACGTCAGCGGCACACCGTTACCACCGAGGGCCGC
>JABDOU010000107.1 GCA_013043085.1 Acidimicrobiia bacterium | reverse complement strand
ATCGTGTGAATGGGGACAACTTATGGGCCCGGTTGGCCGGGGCTTTGATCCCGGGGCTTCCTGTGCTTGCTTATCTGACGATCGATCGTCCTTCGAGCGCGTTTTCGGTGCGTGGAGCGCTTCTGATCCTCCTGCTCGGATGCGTGACCATCGTCATGGCCGGAAGGCTGACCGGGACGCTCGACGGTGTTACTCGCATCTTCGTGATCATCGCAGCCCTTGCAGTCACAGGTCTCGGATTCGCCTACGCACTCGACGACTGGTGGATGGCTGCGTTGGCTTCATTTACAGGTCTGATTGCGTTCGTCATCGCACGTTCATCGGGCAATGAGCTGCTGAACGACAACTAACGATTGTGCCCGATCGTGTTTGCCCATCTCGGTGCCAGGTGGCGTTCCAGCTTCCGTAGCCCTCCTGCCTCCTCAACCATCCTCGCCAGCCCGTAAAGGGCTCCCGCTCGCCACTGTGCCGAACCTGCCCAGCCGATCGTTTTTGCCGATCCTTCTGCGTAGAGATCAGCAAGGTATGCCGTCCATGTTGAATCGGCGTATTCGTGCGCGCGCAAGTCGTTGGCTGGCACGTCGGTTTCGGCCCAACCCACCAGGACTGCTCTGCTGGTATCGCGCTCAACACCCCAGCTCAGAAATTGGATATTCGAAATCGGCAGGTCAATCTGGGTTTTTGCCAGCCGGGCTGCGGCGGCGTACGGGTCAATCATGCCGTCGAGGGTCATATCCTCATCCGACATCGCCCCGTCCACCGTTGCGGTCCACCGAGACGCTTCGCTCATCTCCTGCCGGACGACCGTCCACGTGTGAGAGCCATCACGCCGAAGCACCCACAACACAATATGAAGGGTGTCGGGCAGCCATCCCGCGTCCGTCAGCAACGCAGAAAGCCGGCCGCGCGTCTGCCTCGCGGCGTTCCCCAGGTTCGTGTACGAAATCGGGTATCCACAGAGTTCATGATCATCGCGCGCCGACGCAAACTGCCCGTCGGTTGAAAGCGCCTGTCTGGCGCCACGTCTGGCAGCGGGGACTGTCAACAACAGACCAAGCACTGCGACCGCACAGAGGCCGGCTATGAATGCGAGGACATCAATCATCCATAATGACAAAAGGACAGCACCGACGAGTAGAACAGATCCCGCAATAGCAAAGATGCGCCTCGATCGAGGCGAATTCATGTTTTGCCGCGGTGTCATGAGTCTCCCGCCACGTGTGACTTCATCGGGTAGCCGCCAGGCCATCACGATATCGGAATCGACCACTATCCGTCAACCGACAGTCACCCTGCGACAAGTACCTCGGCGATTTCGATCGTGTTGAGGGCGGCGCCCTTTCGAAGGTTGTCACCCACCGCCCACAGGCTGATGCCACCATCCTCGGACAGGGTCGGACGGATACGACTCACCAGAACATCGTCAATGCCTGCCGAATCGAGCGGTGTAGCAACCCGATCCGCCCACACCTGAACACCCGGACTGGCCTTGATTGCTTCGATGGCTTCCTGTCGGTCAACCGGTCGATCGAAGTAGCAGCTTGCCGCGATTCCATGTCCGACCATCACCGGAACGCGCACACAGGTTGGCTCGACAACTAATGCGGGCAAATCGAGGATCTTTCTGGATTCGTTTACCAGCTTCCACTCTTCATTGGTATGGCCGTCCTCGGCCATTTCGCCTGCAAAGGGCAGGACGTTCCATCCGATTGGTCTGCTATAAACCTTGACATCGGGTTCCTCCCAGCCCCCGAAGACCAGTGCATCCCGGTTCTTCTGAAACCATGCAACCTGGTCGACCAACTCGTCCATCGCAGCCATGCCCGACCCGGATACGGATTGATAGGACGTCGCGACCATCCGTCGAAGGCCGGCAATTCTGGCAAGCGGGGCGACTCCCATGAGAGCCACCATCGTCGTGCAATTGGGGTTTGCGATTATTCCGCGGTGTGCAAAGGCCGCGTGATCATTCACTCCGGCAACCACCAGAGGGATGTCGGGATCGGAACGGAATGCCGATGAATTGTCGATGACCACGGCCCCGGCCGCGGCAAATGACCCCGCAAACGCTCGCGAGCGGTCGGCTCCTGCCGAAAACAGGGCGATGTCTGTCCCGGACGGGTCGGCGGTAGCGAGATCCTCGATTGTGAGATCCCCCCACGCGGTTTCTACCACGGTGCCTGCCGATCGACTCGACGCAAGCAGTCGAAGCCTGTCGACCGGAAACTGCCGGGTCGTCAAGATCTCGAGCATGGTCCGGCCAACTGCTCCTGTGGCACCCACGATGGCGACGTTGTAGCCGTCTTTGCCCGGCTTCATGCGTGCTCCTCAACTGGTTCGTCGAGTGGAACCAACTCTTCGTGCAACGTTCGCACGGCCTCCTCGACCCGGTCAGCAGTGATGACACACGAGATTCGAATCGAAGATGTAGAGATCATGTGAATGTTGATCGCTCTATCTCCAAGCGCACGAAACATCGTTGCAGCGATACCGGGATTGGATCTCATCCCTGCTCCTACAACGGACACCCGGGCAATGTTGGGATCTGCATCGACGCCCCCAGCGCGAAACTCCGGTACAAGACGCTCACAAATCGCGAGCGCCGCGGCGTTGTCGTTCTTCGGCACCGTGAAGCTGATATCCGTGACCCCTTCCATCGACACGTTCTGAACGATCATGTCCACGTTGATGCCTGCGTCGGCCAGATTCCCAAACAGCCGCGCAGCCACTCCTGGCTGATCAGGAACGCCGTGAACTGTCAGCTTCGATTCGGAGACATCGTGGGCGATCCCCGTGATGATGGCTTCTTCCATGGCCGACTCCTTGACCCAGGTTCCGGGCTGTTCGTGAAACGACGACCTGACATGGAGGGCTACGCCGAATCGTCTCGCAAACTCTACCGACCGCATCATGAGGACACCGGTGCCGGACGCGGCCAGCTCGAGCATGTCCTCGTACGAGACTTCTTTCAGGAGCCGAGCATCGGGTACCACCCTGGGATCGGCCGTGTAGACGCCGTCGACATCCGTGAAGATCTCACACGCATCGGCGTCGAGCGCGGCTGCCATCGCTACTGCGGTTGCATCGGATCCACCACGTCCAAGGGTCGTTACATCTCTCGAGTCCGGATCAACCCCTTGAAAGCCGGCCACGATCACGATCTTGCCCTGATCCAAATGCTCTCGAACGCGGTCGCCCCTGATGCGGGTGATTCTGGCCTCGCCATGCGACGAATCTGTGAGTATTCCGGCCTGGGAGCCGGTGAGGCTCAGAACCTCGGCACCCAGGTCGTGAATCGCCATGGCGAGCAACGACATCGAGATTCGTTCACCCGCTGTCAACAGCATGTCCAGCTCCCGAGGTGCTGGATGGCTCGACACCTGCTGAGCGAGGCCGATGAGCTCGTCGGTGAAGCTGCCCATCGCTGACACGACAACCACGACCTGATTGCCGTCTGCGGCAGCACCGACCACGCGGCTGGCCACGGACCGAATGCGATCAGCATCGCCGACCGACGTACCGCCATACTTCTGAACTACAAGTGCCATGGCCCGGGCAGTGTAGAGGTCAACAACTCACGGACTCTGGTCCTTCTGGCGCTCACGGGCGTGGATCGCGCCGGCCAACGTTTCGATCGTGCGCTTGAGCCTCGCTGCGAGTTCTTGGTCCCCGCGACCTTCGACTTCCTTCAACTCGTTCTCGATGGCGGCCTTACGGTCGCGCAGTCGCTCAACGCTCTCGGCCATATCTGCCTTGTCGAACATAAGGGCCTCGGCATCAACCTGGTCCGCTCTGGTGGCCGGCGGCGCGATTTTCGGAATAAAGGTTTCGTTCGAGCCGACCTGCCGTTGGTTCATGAACGTCGGTGACACGATTTCGATTTCAGCTCTATGTAAGGCATCAATCATCGCCGTACGCAGCCGTGAACGCGAAGACAGCAGCGTCTTTGGGGATTCAAGCAATCCAGCGAGCCGATAACTGACCGAGTAGTCACCCAGCTCCACGACGTGGACGAATGGATCTACGAGCTCTGCCTCCAGTCCAGCCGCCAGCAACGCGACCTCCACTGAACGGTGATCGACCTCATACCCAAGTGACACATTGGCCGAGATGACCGTCCCGGTTGCGCGAATCACCGTCACCGGACTCGAAACCAGAAGGAGGTTGGGAACGGTAGTGAGATCCCGATCCTCGGTCTGCACCTCGGTGTGGAACAATCCCATGTCCGTCACCCGCCCAAAATGACCATCGAAGCGGATGAAGTCTCCCGGCCGGAACGCCCGACGTGAGCGCAGCATGAGCCCTGCAAACGCATTGCTCACATGGGTCGTCGCCGAAAGGCCAATCACAGCCGTCACGAGGAGACCAAACAACTGGAGCAAAGAGTTGCGCAGATTGTTTTCAATCGGCAAAGCCAGAATCACACCGACAACTGCAATTCCCACAGCGAGGGTGACTGCGAGCTGCGCACGAATGTTGTCATGTTCGGTCTTGAGATCTGCGCGACGACGGAGGTAGCGGATCCCACCGACGTAGATCGTGAGAAGGACAAGGACCGCAACGGTGGCAGGCCATATCGTGTTGATGACGTCGATCACAGCGGCAACGGTAGCCAGCCCGGCTAGCCCATTGCGGTTGAGTCTCAACCCTCAATGCGTCGTATAGTTGCCCGCTATGGGTACGGACAAACGTCAACGCCAGAAAGAGAACCGCGCTCGGAAGATGGAGCAGCAAGCAAAGCAAGCTGCCAAAGATCGCCGCGTTTCAAATCTTCGAAGCCTCGGCACCCTGATAGCAATCGCTCTCGCAATCGGAGCCGCAATCATCTTCTTCTCGAATCGACCATCCGAATTGACGGCCGAGACCCTCACCACCACGACCACTACAACCGCGTCGTCGTCGACCACGACACTTGCAACCGAAGAATCAACGGAAGGCTTGAGTGCCGAATACCTCGCATTCAGAGAACAACCGGTGGCGTGTGCTGCGCAAGCCCCACCGCCTCTGACGCCGATGTCGTTCGATGCCCCGGAAGACATGGGCATTGGGTCTGCTGCGAACGTGACCGCGACCGTCTCGACATCGTGTGGCAACATCGTCCTCGAGTTGGATCCATCTGCGGCTCCTGAGACAGTCAATAGCTTCGTGTTTCTGGCCGAGCAGGGGTATTTCGACGGAGTGGTTTCACACCGCATCGC
>JABDOU010000106.1 GCA_013043085.1 Acidimicrobiia bacterium | reverse complement strand
CCGAAGTTCCTGGTGAGGATCGGCGGAGCGTCGCTGGTTCCTCCTGCGATGGCCACCTTGCCGGTTGCGGGATTCCAAAGCCCGACGGTGTCTGTGCCGTTTCCGTCGAAGTCACCCGCAACAGGGACGCCGGTTGCGTTGCTGACCGTGAAGGAGAGATCGGCGAAACCCTGAGTGTTGGAATTGCGCAGGTAGAACCGACCTTGAGATGGTCGAAACACACCGACCGTGTCAACTCCGTCACCGTCCCAGTCTCCACAAATCGGAGCGTCTTCGGGTACTCCAAAGAAGATTTCCCTGTCGGCCACACCCTGAGTGTTCGTATTGCGCAGGTAGAGAAACCCCGAATGGCGTCGGTATAGCCCAACAGTGTCGACGCCGTCGCCGTCCCAGTCGCACAGCATCGGAGAGTCTCCGGGATTTCCGAAGTAGAAGTCCTTGCCATCGTCAAATCTCCACCGGCCGGTGGACGCGTCGAAGAAACCGAAACCGAGTGATTCCTCGGCCGCAGCTTCCGCCGTGGGTATGACGCCGATCAAGGCGATTAGAGCGCCCGCCATTACAGAACGCCAAGAGAGTTTCAGCATGAATTGGTTCCCTGGTGCCAGCCGCCGGGAAGTGTACACCCTGAGTAACCGACGCGCCACTAAAAGTGTTCAAACTGCCGAATCGGCGTGTGGGAGGATCTGCTGCGGGCCGAGCGCCTAGCCTGGCTCCCAATTGGAGGCGTCCGAGCGCCTGGTGGGCTCCTCGGTCTTCAAAACCGATGAAGGGTTCTTTGAGTCCTTGGCGGGTTCGATTCCCGTCCGCCTCCGCTATGAAAGAACAATTGACTCCCTTGGAAGACGCGCAGTTGCAGGTGCTGGCATCGCTTCCGCGGCTGGATTCCGAATCGATTCCACTCTCAGCTGGTAACGGGAGGGTGAGTGCCGAGAATGTCGTTACGTCGGAGGCCATACCTCCCTTTCGAAACTCGGCGATGGATGGTTATGCCGTGATCGCCGAGGATCTCACGGGTGCCCCCGTCTCACTTGACGTCATCGCCGGTGTGGCGGCGGGGAGCGTAACCGGCGTTGACGTACGTCCGGGTGCGGCGATCAAGATCATGACCGGCGCTCCTGTCCCCGACGGCGCTGATTCGGTAGTGCCTGTGGAGCTCACCTCGGTTGAAGGCGGTCGGGTCACCATCCACGAGGCCGTTGCGACGGGCAATGCGATCCGGCAGGCCGGCAGTGACCTTTCGTCCGGAACCACCGTTCTGCAGGCGGGTGTCACGCTCACGGCGTATCACCTCGGAGTCCTGGCATCCATCGGCCACAGCGACCTTGTCGTCTCCCGGCTGCCTTCGGTGGCGATCATGTCGACCGGGAATGAGGTGATGTCGCCGCAGACCCGCGAACTTGAACCGGGTCAAATACGCGACAGCAACCGGACGGTGATGAGGGCTCTACTAGAGGATCTCGGTGTTGACGTTCTCGACTTTGGAATTCTCGCCGACGACCCCGACATTGTCGGGCGAACGCTGACAAAAGCGGCCGCCGAGGCGGATGTTGTGGTCACATCCGGGGGAGTGTCCATGGGGGAGTTTGACTATGTCAGGGACGTCATGGCCCGGCTCGGTGCGGCTACGTCATGGAAGGTGGCGATGCAGCCTGCCAAGCCTTTCACCTTTGGAACTGTCGATGGAACACCCGTGTTCGGACTGCCGGGCAATCCGGTTTCAGTATCCGTAGCGTTCGAACAATTCCTACGTCCTGGTCTTTTGAGCATGATGGGCGCCGATCGCATGTTCCGACCGCGCGTTCTCGCTGTCGCCGAAACAGCCTTCACGACCGCGATAGCCAAGACTGTGTTCTTGCGCGTCTGTCTGCGAAACGATGCTCGAGGATTGGTGGCATCGTTGGCGGGCGGTCAGGGCTCTCATCAGCTCGGCGCACTGGCCGATGCTGACGGGCTCGCGGTTGTCGAGCGTGGAATCGATGTGGTCCCGGCCGGTTCTGATGTGTGGGTGGAGCTGCACCGGGCACCGGCCCAGGTGACACTGGCAGATCGCTGTCAACCCGACGGTCCGTCTGGCTAGCCTGCTCCTATGGATTTCGGGGAAATGATCGGCGCCGGGCGTCGTGCTATGGGTTTCTCGCAGGATGAACTAGCCGAGGTGCTCGATCGCGAACCTTCCGAGATCGCCGTCTGGGAGGCGGGACTGGAAGTTCCAAGTAGCCCGACGGCCGTGATGGAGTTGGCGGCCGCGCTGAAGCTCGATGCTGACGACCTCATGGAAGCGGCGGTGCGAGCAGACCTGCCGGACACGCTTGATGAGAGCGCACGATCTGATTCTGCGGATGAAATAGTCGACGATGACATGATGGACGTCGGCGATCCGGACGCGGCAAAGGTCGGCGTGGATGATGACCTCGGAAACGACACCGCCGAGGCGGTCGATCATGACGGCTACGAGGTCGGCGATCATGAGCGACAAGAGAGCGCCCTTGGTCGGCTGGGCAGCAGAGTGATGACGAGATCCGTACCCCCGTCGCCGAGCCAGGTTGCCATGGCCCGTGCGCATATGCCGGCCCCACCGCCGAGCTACATGGATGACGCTCAGCTGATGCGGCTATATCGACTCCGGTTGATCGCGACGGCGGTTGCCGGCATCGTGATGCTCTGGCTGTTCTTCTGGGCTCTTGGCAACATGCTTGACGCGATCGGTGTTCTCTGGGGTTCTCTGCGACCCGGTGGTTCCTGACCGACGCCTCACAAATTGAGGAGCGCGCGTCCGATCAACGAGATTGCCGCAATGCTGGACATCACGAGGACCGGAGTCCTAAGACCCATGCGATCGATCTTCGATCGGGCCGGTCCTGCAATGGCGAAGCCGAGGAACATAGGTGGCAACATCGAGAGGCCTATGACGAGGTCGCCTGTTCCAAATTCTTGCCCGAGCGACCGGAGTCCGATGCTGATGAGAGCGCCGATCAAGAAAACAATGCCGAGCTGAGACCTCGTTTTTTTACCGGTCTCGTCTCGATACAGAAGAATGAGCGGCGGCCCACCGATCGACGATACGATGCTCGTGAATCCCGATGTAAAGCCCGCCAGACTCTCTGTTACCGGTGTTCGCTCCACGGTGATATTGGTCGAGAGGATCGCAACGGCCAGCAGCACGATCACTCCGATCGAGAGGTCGAGCCAGAACGCGGTAGCGAGACCGATCACCGCTAATCCGGTCAGCCCGCCGATCGGTCGGGCTGCCAGTACGAATGCCACCTCTTTGAGGTCCTCCAGACGACCGCGTTCTCTCATCACGGTGGCCGCCGAGAGCACGAGCGTGATCAACAGTTGAGGATTCGGCGCCAAATCGGGATGGATCAAGCTCATCATGGGGACGGCGAGGATGTTGAATCCGAAGCCGATCGTCGCCTGGGTGAGTGCTGCGATTGCCACGACGATCCACGCGAGAGTCAGTGCCCAGAATGGGATCTCGGCGATCATTCGGAGCTGGGTGCGCCACGATAGGCACAAGAATTGCCACCCGGACCTGCGCGAACCACCGTAATTTCACTAGCGATTTGGGCAGTAGGTAGCATCGTCACAGACCAGAGCCAGAGGTACAGGTATTCGGGTGAAGCGTAGGTTCAAGCAAATTGATCGGATGCACTCGTCCCGGTCCCATGCGCGCCCCTCGACGGCCATGCGTCTGGCGCCCCTCGGCCTTCTCGTGGTGCTGCTCCTTTCTTCCTGCTCGGACAATTTGCCGCGCAGCACACTCAATCCTGTCGGCGAGAACGCTCAAACCATCGACGACCTGTTCCGGTTGACCCTTGCCATTGCCGCCGTATTTTTTGTAGGGGTCAATGGTGCGGTGGTCTATGCCGCGATTCGGTATCGAGCGCGCAAGAACGATGACACCGAGCCCAAGCAGATCCATGGCAATGACACACTTGAAATCACATGGACGGTCATCCCGGCACTGATCCTCGCGACAATTGCCGTGCCGACCGTACGCACCATTTTTGAACTTGCCGAAGAGCCGCCAAATGCACTGCAGGTCGAGGTGATCGGACACCAGTGGTGGTGGGAGTACCGATATCCCGAGCTCGGCGTTGTTACGGCAAACGAGCTCTGGATCCCCACCGACCAGCCGGTGTTTTTGTCCATGACCACCGACGACGAAGACGTCATTCACTCGTTCTGGATTCCGAACCTCAATGGCAAGCGTGACGTTGTCCCGGGACGAGTGAATACATTGACCGTCTCGGCGCCGGAGCCGGGCGTCTACCTCGGCCAGTGTGCGGAGTTCTGTGGCCTGTCTCACTCGCAGATGAGGATGACCGTACATGCCGCCGAACCTGCCGATTTCGATGCATGGGTCGATCAGCAACTAGCACCTGGCGACGTGGATGAAAACAGCGCGGGCTGGGGGCTCTTCCTGGACAAAGGCTGTTCCGCCTGTCACGCCATCGGTGGCACCACGGCCGAGGGTGGCGGACTGAATCCGGGACCGGACCTCACCCATATCGGAAGTAGGAGTACCTTTGCCGGTGCGAGTTTTGAGCTCACCACGGAAAATCTGAAAGCCTGGCTTCGAAACCCGTCCGACCTCAAACCGATGCGGCCCGATTCCAACCGGGGTATGCCCAACCTCGGCCTCAACGAAGATGAGATTGACACCCTGGTCGCGTTTCTGCAGGATCTGAAGTAGGAGACACAATGGCGACACTGACACCAGAGGTACTTGACACGGAAGAGCCAGGCTCGCACGAGGCGACCGGTGGTTTGTGGAGCTGGATCACGACGGTCGATCACAAGCGAATCGGCTTGATGTACGGCGGAACGGCGATGTTCTTCTTTTTGCTCGGTGGGATCGAGGCGCTCTTCATCCGGCTGCAATTGGCTGTTCCCGACGGCACGGTTCTGACATCGGATCAATACAACCAGCTGTTCACCATGCATGGGACAACCATGGTGTTCCTGGTGATCATGCCGCTGGCTGCTGCGTTCGGCAACTACTTGCTGCCCTTGATGATTGGCGCCCGGGACGTGGCGTTCCCACGTATGAACGCGATGAGCTACTGGGTATTTTTGTTCGGCGGCATCTTCCTCTCTAGTTCCTTCTTTCTCGGAGGCTTCCCCGATGGCGGTTGGTTTGGATACGCGCCATTGTCAACTCAGTCCGAAGTCATTCGCATGGACTTCTGGGCGATCGGCTTGCTGATTCTGGGTATCGCCTCTCTCGCCGGCGCAGTCAACTTCACCACGACGATCTTCACGATGCGCGCCCCGGGTATGTCCATGTTCAAGATGCCGGTGTTTGTCTGGATGCAGTTGGTCGTTGCCTTCCTGCTCCTGTTCTCGCTTCCGGTCATCACCGTTGCCTTGTTCGAGGTTCTGTTCGACCGCAACTTCGGGACCCTGTTCTTCGACCCGGCGGCCGGCGGCGATCCGATTTTGTATCAACACCTGTTCTGGCTGTTCGGGCATCCCGAGGTGTACATCCTGATTCTGCCGTCGATGGGAATCATCTCAGAGGTCTTGCCGGTGTTCAGTCGGAAGCCGTTGTTTGGCTATCAGTTCGTGGTGTTCGCCGGCGCTGCCATTGCGCTCCTGGGCTTCGGCGTCTGGTCTCACCATATGTTCACGAGTGGCCTTGGACCGGTCGCCGAATCGGCCTTCTCGTTGACAACGATGTTCATAGCCGTTCCGACCGGGATCAAGATCTTCAACTGGATCGGTACCACCTGGGGTGGCAAGATCAGTTTGAAAACGCCCATGTTGTTTTCGCTCGGATTCATCGCGATGTTCACAATCGGTGGTCTCTCCGGTGTGACACATGCGGTCGTTCCTGCCGATACCCAGCAGACCGATACCTATTACGTCGTGGCCCACTTCCACTACGTGCTCTTCGGTGGTGCGATGTTCGGGATCTTCGCCGGCATTTACTACTGGTGGCCAAAGATCAGTGGCCGCTATCTCAGCGAAACGCTGGGCAAGTGGCACTTCTGGCTGATGTTGCTCGGATTCAATCTCACATTCGCGCCGCAGCACTGGTTGGGACTCCAGGGCATGGCGAGGCGAACGGCGGTCTATCCGCCAGATATCGGGCTCGATACGCTCAATATGGTCTCCACGATCGGTGCGTTCACCATCGCGGTCTCGATGCTGCCGTTCCTATACGCAATGTTCGTCAACTCGCGGAAAGGACTCGCTGCTCCTGCCGACGCGTGGGACGGAAGAACGCTCGAATGGTCGATTTCATCGCCGCCGCCACACCACAATTTCCATGAGGTTCCTCACGTCGAGGCCATCGATGACTTCTGGCACCAGAAGTACGGCGAGGATGAAGAGGGACGTGCCGTACGGATCAAGACCTTCCCCGAACCCTCTCGCTACACCGACGAGTACATTCATCTGCCGTCCCCTTCGTACTACCCGATCATGCTCGCCGCAGGCCTCGTGTTGATGGCGTATGGTTTCGTGTTTGCCCCGCTTGGTATACCGTTGTTCGTGATAGGCGCTCTGGTGCTGTTCGGTGGAGCGTTCGGATGGGCTCAGGAGGACCCCGACCATCCGATGGGAGATCACGCTGACCACCACGCCGACGCTCACGAAGGTACAGAAACCGGCGACGAAGCACAGGCTGGCGCGGATGCGTCAGGTGATGTGAGCTCAGACGATGTGAGCTCAGAAGACGTGAAAACGGGTGAAGTCGAGGTAGCAGCCGATGAGTCCGGGGGTGACGACGTCTGATGTCTTCGGAAACAGCAGTGCACGGACCGATCGGCACAGATGGCGCAGATATCCGCAAGACGGCGATGTGGGCGTTTCTCGGATCCGAATGTCTCTTCTTCGGGTCCTTCATCGCGACCTTTCTTCTTTACAGCGATGAAACCAACGGGGGCCCCGGAACAGAATTGTTCGATATCCCCTTCACCTCGGTCAGTTCGTTCGTGCTGTTGATGAGTTCGCTGACGATGGTGTTGGCCCACAACGCCTATGAACGTGAAGATAAACGGCAGATGCGAATCTGGTTGGTGGCCACAGCGTTGCTCGGCACCGTGTTTCTTGGCGGCCAGGTGTTCGAGTTCACCACGTTCTATGCCGAAGGTTTGCGGATGGATATTTCACCCTTCGGATCGGCCTTTTTCGTGTTGACCGGATTTCACGGGGCTCACGTCGCAATCGGCGTGATCATGCTCACTTCGATGGTCATCATGTCTCGTCGGGGGAATCTGCATTCACACAGGGGTATGAATGTTGAGCTGGTCGGACTGTATTGGCACTTCGTCGATATCGTCTGGATCGTCATCTTCACTGTCGTCTATCTGTTGCAGGTGTAACCAACATGTCGACCGTAGAAACCACATCCAGCACCAGAGAGCATCCAACCGAGAAGCGCTACTGGCTGATTGCGTTGTTTCTCGGAATTGTCACGGCTATCGAGATCGCTATCGCGTACATTCCGGACTTGAACCGCACCGTGCTCACGGTTGGTCTGGTAGGGCTCGGTATCTTGAAATTCGGCGTGGTCGTCGGGTGGTTCATGCATCTGCGATTCGAGAACAAGACCATGAGTCGCCTGTTTGCGATTGGCCTGATTCTTGCGCTGAGCTTGTTTTTCGTTGTTCTGGCGACCTTTAGCGGGATCCTCGCCTCTTAGCTGCGTCCCGGGGCCGATACGCTGCAAACGCGGCGAATCCCAGAATCATCGCCGAGATCAGCGAGGCAATGATCAGCAATGGAGCCTTGTTCACATCGCCTGAGGCCTCTTCTCCTCCATGCGGGACGACTTCCGGAGAAACTCCCAGGAACAGAGCACCGAATATGGCTACGACCACAACGACAACGATCATCGCCATCACCGGTACGCCGACGGCTCGTGCGGTTGCTTTCTTGAATTCCTCCGGTGTCTCCCACCCCAGCTCATCGAGTCCCACAACATCTGGCCGTGACAACAGATGTGAAAGTCCTGCGACCGCGGACCCGATCGAAACCCCGGCCAGCAAAGCCCATAACAGACCGGGTACAATCGGAATTTCGGCGGTAGATGTAGTTTGTTCCCCGAGCCAGATGACGGCCCCCTGAGCGAACAGCAGGCCGGTCAGCGCTCCTGTGATCGCTCCTGCCGTGAGCACCCTCCCGGAGGTTCGTGGCGCTACTGCATCCGGATCAAAGGCCCGAGGCACCCACTGAGTTGCGGCTGAGGTGAGGAGACCGGCGAATCCGAACCCGATTGCGGCAAACACGCTCACCAATCCGAGCGGCGAAACCTCAACCGTGCCCGTGAAAAGCGTGGTTTCGCCGACGTTTACGAGGTGCGGGAGTTCGAGCGAGGCCGACCCGATGGAGAAGAACGTTTCGACCCTGGCGGTTCCGTCGCCGAGAAGTCGAGCGTCGACATTATTGATCATGATCGGCGCCAGGATCAGGAGAGCCACGATCCCCGTTACCAGACCGATCAGAGCTCCGAATATCAGAGATCGTCCAAATCGCATGTTCACAGCCGAGATAGTAGTTATGCCTGACAACCTGACGAGCAAGCTAAAGCCTTGCTCTCCTGCTGACGACGGATTTATGTGAAACCTAAACTCGGTGTCCGTTCCCAATGGATTGTGTAGCTTGCTGATTCTGAAAGTCGTCTTCTCTGTGATGCGCCTGGAGCGCTTATGAGTCGCCGCTACCTGGTTACCGGTGGTGCGGGCTTCATCGCCTCGAACTTCATCCGCCTCGTCCTTGAACGTGAACCGGACGCCAGCGTCACGAATCTCGACGCCCTCACGTACGCCGGCGTGGAATCTACGGTGGAAGAACTGGACGCATCCGACCGACACACGTTCGTGAAGGGCGATATACGCGATGCCGCCCTGGTCGAGGAGGTCATCCCGGGTCACGATGTCGTGGTCAATTTCGCGGCCGAAAGTCATGTTGATCGCTCGATACACGGTCCTTCGGTGTTTCTGCACACCAATGTGGTGGGAACGGGCGTGCTGATCGATGCGGCCAGACGGTACGACATCGGCAGATACATCCAGGTCTCAACGGATGAGGTCTACGGCTCGCTCGACGAGGGATTTGCGACCGAGGATCATCCCCTCGAACCATCTTCGCCTTATTCCGCGTCGAAGGCCGGGGCCGATCTCCTCGTGCAGTCGTACGGGGTTACGTATGACTATCCCGCGATCATCACACGTTGCACCAATAATTACGGCCCGTATCACTTTCCTGAAAAACTCATTCCTCTGTTCGTGACCAATCTGTTTGAAGGACGGAAGGTGCCGGTGTATGGAGATGGTCTCAACGAACGGGACTGGATATACGTCGAGGATCATTGCGCAGCCATCCATCTCCTAGTCGATGAGGGTTTCCCAGGCGAGATCTACAACATCGGAGCCAACGCTCAGACCACGAACCTCGAGCTGACCCACAAGTTGATTGAGCTGACGGGTCGCGATGAAAGCTCCATTGAGTATGTCGAGGATCGCCCCGGACACGATCGTCGATACGCGGTCGACTCGTCCAAGATCCGCGGGCTTGGATGGGCACCAGCTCACACACTTGAAGAGCGGTTGATCGACACGGTGCAGTGGTACCGAGACCGTGAAGACTGGTGGCGTCCCTTGAAAAAAGAGCAGGTGTCTGATGAGAAGTGAGGGGGAGCTGCGATGAGAGGTGTCGTGCTCGCCGGCGGTGCCGGGAGCAGGCTCCGGCCGATCACGTTTTCGATGTCGAAACAGCTTGTACCCGTCGCAAACAAACCCATTCTGTTCTACGGCTTGAGTGATTTGGCCGATGCAGGTATTGAGGAGGTTGGCATCATCATCTCGCCGGAAACCGGCGACGAGATACGCCGGGCGGTTGGGAAGGGCGATCGATTCGGCTTGAAGCGAGTTGAGTTCATCGTTCAGGATCGACCGCTCGGTCTCGCACACGCATTGAACATGGCCATGCCGTTTGTCGACGGTGACGACTGCCTCATGTATCTCGGCGACAACCTCATCAAGCGTGGGGTGGCCGATACCGTCGCCGACTTCAAGGTACACAGACCGAATGCACAGATTCTGCTGGCCGAGGTGCCGAACCCATCCGAATTCGGTGTTGCCGAACTCAATCAGGATGGCGTTGTCGTGCGACTGGTCGAAAAGCCGAAGGTGCCCCCATCGAATCTTGCCCTGGTTGGCTGTTATCTCTTCGACGCAGGCGTACAGAAAGCGATTGACAGCATCAAGCCGTCAGGCCGGGGAGAACTCGAGATCACCGATGCGATCCAGTGGTTGATCGACGACGGTCAGGAGGTGCGGGCTTCAATGATCACCGGGTGGTGGAAAGACACGGGCAAGAAAGAGGACCTTCTCCATGCGAGCGAACTCGTCCTGAGTGACTTGAGCGAGAAGATACGTGGCGAAGTCATCGACACCGAGATCCGGGGCGCGGTGACCGTGGGGGTGGGTTCTCGCGTCGTCGACAGCCAGATCATCGGGCCGGTGGTCATCGGTGACAACGTGGAGATTGTTCGGTCGAAGCTCGGGCCGAACACAACGATCGGACACGGTAGCCACATTCACGACGCCGCAATCGAAGACAGCCTGCTCATGGACGGGGCGGAGGTTTCCAACTGGAAGCTTCGGTTCTCCCTGATGGGTGCCAATACCAGACTCACGGGCACGCCAGCCCCTGGTTTTGTCGAGTTGACTGTCGGCGAACGCTCGGAGATATTCGGAACCTGAGCGGCTCACCGGAGGATGGTGGAGAGTGGCTATCCCCTGCCGCAGCTGTCCGGGCTGTAAATACCGGTGACGATGCCGTCAGCTTCATTCGACGTGACGGGCCCCCACAACAGGAGTTGCCCATCGCTCGGCCTCCACAGTTGGAAGATGACGCCGTCTTCCGGATCCTGGACAAACTGAACTCTGAGCGACGAATATGTGCTCTTGAGCGAAGCCACCGTGTCGCCCAACTTCACGCCGCTGATAGTGGATAGCCCCGATGGCTCACCTTCGAAACTCAGATCGGTTCGATAGCTGCGAAAAGCGCGAACCCCATCTGACCCCTCGACCCCCACGATGATCAATTGCCCGAAGCGGACCGCGTGGATGGTAGAGCCCGCACACGTCCCATATTGGCCTGCCGATTCGATAGGACCGACGATGTCTGACGGAGGGCCGAGAGACGCGGCGAGTCGTGCTGCAACGAAATCGAAGTCGATGTCGAAGTCGAACTCGCCAAGTCCGAAAGCACCCATCCCGATATCTGCAATCGGAATCGGGTCTCCGATTGGTGCGATCGTCCGTGCAGGAATG
Organism: Acidimicrobiia bacterium; assembly: GCA_013043085.1. Lineage (GTDB taxonomy): Bacteria > Actinomycetota > Acidimicrobiia > Spongiisociales > SHLN01 > JABDOU01. The sequence goes on along the minus strand of JABDOU010000106.1, from coordinate 1,095 downwards.
GTGGTGGGCGGCAAGGTCGTCGTTGTAACCGTTGTCGGCACCGCAACCGTGGCAGGCGGAGATGATGTGCTCGTTGTTGACTGAACCGAGTTGCCTAGCACATCAACCGGTCGGTCCGGGCCTGTGAGTACCCGGGTGATGCCCAACACGGCGATCGCCGACACGACCAGAGTCGCCAGCACCGCGTTGAGCGAGATCGGCGGCGGTGTGTGCTGCCGGGGGATGGATCCCATGTCCGTGACTTCCGCCGGATCTTCAGGGTTCCACAGCAGCTCGTCATCGTCGGGATCCAGCAATTGCTGATAGATGGCGGGGATGCTCGATGTCGTGTCTGCGTGGCCATTCCCGCGGTCATTCCCAGGGCCGGCCTCGACTTCCCGGCTGCGGGCTCCCGCCATGGCGGGTTCTCTCGTCGCGGCCCAGGACGTGCCACAGGACGCGCATTTCCGCAAGCCCGTCAGTCGAGCTTGTTCGCAGTGGTCACAGGAGGCGGGCGGTGCGTAACCGCATGCCGTGCAGGCGGCCGCCGATGACTCAGAAGGACCGGCACAAACCGGGCAGCGAATCGTCACGGCCAAAGGTTATGCCGGATTTGGTGGTTTATGTGTTTTTGTCGGAGCAGTTGCGTCATGCGATGTCAATCGAGTTGCGCGGCGAGGCTCTTCGGATCCGATACCGGCGCCTGGCATGCGAACTGTCGGCAGACATACGCCAGCGCTCCCTCGCCGGTTTGCCCCTTGCCTGCGAGGAGGGGGACGATCCTCTCATCCTCGGAAGTGATGCGAAGAGCCAGTACTACGTTCGGTCGAAATTTCTTCCAGACGACGTCGGACAGGGGTTTGGTCGGTGACCCGGTGATTGCGACCTCGAGGTTGTCGGCCTCGACCGTGTGTTGCACAGCCAGGAGGTGTCCCACTGCCGTCGGGTGCCGATTCATCAACTCCGCCCCTGCCCGGAAAAGTGCATCCTGGGCAACCAGCCGATCCGATCTCCCCGACAACAGATACGAGATGTGAAGCGCCTCGGCCGCGAGACTGTTGCCTGATGCCGAGGGATTGTCCATGACGTCAGTCGGCCGTGTGATGAGCTCTTCTG
>JABDOU010000074.1 GCA_013043085.1 Acidimicrobiia bacterium | reverse complement strand
GTTTACGACGACGGCGACGGCCTCCAACCGACCGACCTCTTCATTCGAGCCGATGAGTTCGTCGCAGTCGTCGGCCCGTCCGGTTCGGGTAAGTCGACGATCATCCGTCTGATTGCCGGACTCGAACGTCCCGACCATGGAGACATCCTGTTCGACGGAAGTGTCGTAAATGACATACCGACCCATGCCCGAGGCATCGGAATGGTCGTCTCGACGGGAGCCCTCTATTCGAAGTTGACCGCCGAAGCCAACATCGGGTTCCCTCTTCAGGTCGCAAACGTGAAAGCCGCCGATCGGAAAGAGCGTGTCAGGAAGACAGCTTCGCGCTTCAACGTACGCTCGATACTCGGGCGCAAACCTCAGCAGATTTCCGTGGGTGAACGTCAGCTGGTCGCCACCGGGCGCGCCACGATCCGGGACACATCGATCGTGCTTTTCGATGAGGCTCTGAGTGGCATCGATCCGCACCGGCGCCAGGCTGTGAAGAACGAGCTGAGATCCCTCCACCGGGAGCGCCATACCGTCCTCTTCGCCACCAACTCCCAGGACGAGGCGATGGCGATGAGCACCCTGCTCATCATTCTCAACGATGGACGAGTGCAACAGATTGCGGCGCCGCTCGACGCCTATCGACGACCGGCAAATGCGTTCGTCGCCTCATTTCTCGGAGACCCGGGTATGAACCTGCTGCCAGGCGCGATCGTAGCCCCTGGCCGGCTGGCGCTCGGCGACGATGAACTCGATATGCCCGCCTCTGGCCGGGTTGGTCCGGTCCTGGTGGGAATCAGGCCCGAGCACGTCCGACTTGCCGAGCCTTCGACTCCATTCACTCGATGTCTGCACGCCCGGGCCATGCATGTCGAGCGGCTCGGTGCCGACAGCATCATCCACGTTGCATTCGGATCCGCTGACTCGGGCTCGGTTGATTTCGCCGTCCGTAGCCGGCATCCTCGCGTGCCGCAGGTAGGCGAAAACGTCGAGTTGGCGGTGGATGTCGACCACGTGACGCTGTTCGAAGCCACGACCGGAGACCGGATCGCCGCCGACATCCGATAGTGTTGGGCCCAATCGCCGAAAGGGGTGTGCGTTGCGCCGTAGTTTGAGACTGATCTTCGTTGTGGTGTTGATGGCTCTGATAGCCAGTGCTTGCGGAGGCGACGCCGAAACCAATCCATCGACCACCGCATTCGACGAGACCACCACCACCACGGCTGCTGCGGAGTCAACGACCACGACGGTTCTCAGCGACCCGGCCAGCCTCGATACCTTCTTGTCGGCTGCCAGAGCCAGCACCGAAGAGTCGTACCGTTTCCAGGCCAACATCACGATGAGCGGCTCGGCGATGGCGGCCGAAGGATTCCCGGACGGGATCGACATGCAGGTCAGCGCATCGATCGATCCTGCTACCAATTCGTCGATCGTCGTCATGGATCTTGGTGATATCTTCGGACAGTTGGGTAGTGACCAGCTAGAGGGGCTGAGTGATGAAGACATCGCGGCGTTGTCCGAGCCGATCGAGGTGATCACGATCGGAACATCATCGTGGACTCGGATGGGTTTCTTCTCCGCCATGTTTGGCATGGATCCCAACGCCTATTTAGAAGGCGAAGGCGATGTGCTCGGTGTCAACGAGCTTGGCGCCTCCTTTACCTCTCCCGACGATTTCACGTCGATGTTCGAGGAATCAGGCGCCGAGGTTGAGGACCTGGGCACCGAAACAATCAGAGGAGTCGAGACGACCCACCTGCGCGCTGTCATCGATGGAGCGAAGATGGCTGAACAGATGGAACCTGCCGAACGGGCCGAGTTCGAACAGGTCTATCCGTCTGATATCGAATTTCCGATAGAGATCTGGGTCGGAAAGGACGACGGCAGGTTATACCGTTACTTGCTCGACATGGACGAGTTGTTGCTGGCCCAGACGCAGGACGCCGACCTATCGGGCATAGACAGGATGACGATGATGGTGGAGGTCTGGGATTATGGATCAGACCTCGGGATCGCCCCACCATCGGCCGATCTGATTGTGACCGAAGAGGAGTTGGCCGCCGGGTTCGCAGGCGGACTGCCCGACGCCAACTGAGGCCGGTTATGACTTGACGAGAAAGTCGCTCACCTTTTGCTGGGCTGCTTCCATGACCTGACCGGTCAGTTCCTGCAGAGCTCGCGCGATGGCCAATTCCTCGCCGATCACCGGCATCGGAGGGTCCACCGGATTGCGTTTCGCCTTACCGACGGATTCGAAATGATCACCACGAATGAACAGTTCGGCGTGCGCCAGCGTGTGGTCAGAATCTTCATCGAGATGAATATTTAGGGTTATGTCTTTCTCCATCGTTTCTCCTTTCATCTCCCAACCTACGCTCCAACTACGCCTCCAACATACGCGGCGTACCGGGTTTCTGGATAGAGTCGTTCGTCGTTACGGGTCGGCTGGTAGATTCGGCCAATCGTGATTTCCGGTGGACACCTGCTCATCCAGTGCCTGATAGAACAAGGAGCCGCTACTGCGTTCGGCGTGCCGGGTGAGAGCTACCTGGCTGCCCTGGATGGCATGAACGAGGCCGGCGATGCCTTTCGCTTCGTTACCACCCGCAACGAAGCAGGCGCATCGTTCATGGCGGAGGCATGGGGAAAGCTGACGGGACGACCGGGCATTTGTTTCGTTACCAGAGGGCCCGGTGCAACCAACGCTTCGATCGGGGTGCACACGGCCGCCCAGAACTCAACACCGATGATTCTGTTCATAGGACAGGTACCGACACACCACCGCGGCAAAGAAGCATTCCAGGAGATGGATTACAACATGTTCTTCGGATCGGTCGCCAAACGGACGGTCGAGGTTCTGTCCGCGAGCGATTTACCGGAAGTTGTTGCGTCTGCGTTCGCCATCGCAATGTCCGAGCGCCCTGGCCCGGTGGTTGTCTCACTGCCAGAAGACGTTTTGGCCGACGAAACAGACGCCACGCCCCTGGGAAGGGTCGACGTGGCAGAGCGAACCCCGGCGATCGAGGACGTGAATTGGGCCGTCGAGCTGATGCGGATGGCGGAGCGTCCACTCGTACTCGTCGGCGGAGGCCTATGGACTGACCAGGGACGCGACGACCTGCAGGCCATGGCCGAAACTAACGCCCTCGCCGTATCGCCCGTGTTCCGCTTTCACGACCTGATGGACAACCACAGCCCCTCCTACGTCGGCGAGGCCGGAGTTGGCATGCCGGTCGTCGTCAAGGAGACGATTCTCACCGCAGATGTGGTCCTTGCTATCGGCATTCGATTCGGAGAGATGACGACGGCGGGCTACACGCTCTTTACCGACCCCGACCAAACCCTCATCCACGCCCATGCCTCAGAAGCTGAATTCGGAAAGATCGTCCAACCAACTCTGGCGATCCACGCGGGCCCGAATGAGACGGTCTCGGCGTTGCGCCGGGCAAACATTGGAGCTACCCCGCAACGCAGACGCTGGGTTGAGGCGAGACGGGCGGCCTTCGAAACCAGTATCGAATTCCCACACCAGCCCGGCGATCTCGACATGAGCGTGGTCATGAAATGGCTTCGGGAGAACCTGCCGGACGATGTCATCATCACAAACGGAGCGGGAAACTTCTCGATCTGGAACAACAAGTCATTCCTCTATGGCCCCGGAATGCGGTTGCTGGGACCGCAGAATGGCGCCATGGGATATGGCCTCCCTGCGGCAATAGCCGCCAAAGTTCTCTTCCCGAATCGGATGGCTGTGGCGTTCGTTGGCGATGGTGACTTTCAGATGAATTGCCAGGAGCTGGGGGCCGCCTTCCAGGCCCACGCCACGCCGATCGTTCTCGTTATCAACAACGGAAGTTACGGCACGATCCGGATGCACCAGGAACGCACCTATCCGCACCGGGTGGCGGGGACAGAACTCATCAACCCTGATTTCGCAGCACTGGCCAGGGCCTACGGTTTCTATGGCGAGACCGTCACCGAGACCGGCGCTTTCCCGCAGGCCTTTGCCAGGGCCGCGGAGTCCTCGACCGGTGCCGTTCTCGATCTCATCGTGTCGCCCGACATGTTGACGCCTACCCAATCAATCGATCAGGCTCGGCGGGCCCACACATGACCACTCGGCTATGACAATCCGGCTCGCGGTCGACATTGGTGGCACCTTCACCGATGTGGCCTTGGAAACCGCAGGTTGGTTGCATGCCAGCAAGACGCTCACCACCCACGACGCCCCCGAACGCGGCGTACTCATCGGAACGAGGATGGTTCTCGATGATGCAGGTAAAACCCCGGGCGACGTCACACAGATGATTTACGGCACCACGCTGGCCACCAATCTTCTCATTGAACGCAAGGGCGCACCGACCGGGATGGTTGTCACCCGCGGGTTTCGCGACTCGGTTGAGATGCGAAACGAGAACCGATATGAGCAGTACAACCTCAACATAGATCTTCCCGAACCACTGGTCCCGCGCAAATTGCGTCTGCCGGTTACCGAACGCATCGACGTTCACGGTCGGGTCCTGGCACCGCTCGCCGAAGAAGAGCTGTCATCCGTCGCCAGGGTTTTTGCACAAGAAGGTGTCGAGAGCGTCGCTATCGGCTATCTGCACAGCTACGTGAATCCGGTGCACGAACAGAGAACTGCCGAGATTCTCGGCGAACTTCTACCGCGGGTCGAACTGACGCTGTCGAGCGAGGTCTCGCCGGAGATGCGCGAATACGAACGCCTCTCTACAGCTGCAGCCAATGCCTACGTGCAACCCTTGATCAGTCAGCACCTGGCTCGCCTGGTGGATGACCTCGCAGGCATCGGAATCCGATGTCCGCTCCACCTCATGCTCTCGGGCGGCGGGATAACCACGGTCGATACGGCCAGACGATTCCCGGTCCGGCTGGTCGAATCGGGACCTGCCGGCGGCGCGATCTTCGCCGCGTCGGTGGCGCGTGAACTTGGACTCGATGATGTGATGTCATATGACATGGGAGGGACCACGGCCAAAATATGTCTCATCAACGGTGGCCACCCCCAGACCTCGCGCCATTTCGAGGTAGCTCGCATGTACCGCTTCATGCGTGGAAGCGGTTTACCGCTCCGGATCCCGGTGATCGACATGGTGGAAATCGGGGCGGGCGGTGGCTCGATAGCACACCTCGATGCGATGGGTCGCATTGCGGTTGGGCCCGAGAGCGCAGGCAGCCAGCCGGGGCCGGCCTCGTACGCATTGGGGGGTGCGGATGCGACCGTCACGGACGCCGACGTTGTGCTCGGGCGGATCGATCCTGACGATTTCGCAGGAGGAACCATGCAATTGGACCTCGCTCTGGCAAACACCGCGTTGGTGACCCGGGTCGGCCAGCCGCTCGGTATGGATGCGACGGGCGCGGCCCTCGGGGTATCCGAGATCGTAGACGAGAACATGTCAAACGCGGCCAGGGTGCATACGGTCGAAAGTGGACAGCGGGTGGAAACAAAGACCTTGATCGCGTTCGGAGGCGCCGCTCCCCTCCACGCCGCTCGCATCGCCCAAAAGCTCGGCATCGCCCGAATTGTGATCCCACCCGACGCCGGAGTCGGTTCAGCTATCGGGTTCCTGAGAGCGCCCGTGGCATACGAGGTGAACCGCAGCTTTCACCAGCGTCTCAGCGCTCTCGATATCGCCGGAACCAATCAGCTGCTGGACTCGATGCGGGCCGAGGCGCGCCCGGTTGTCCAAGCCGGAGCCCCTGGCGAAGACCTCATCGAGAGCAGGATCGCATACATGCGCTATGTGGGTCAGGGACACGAGGTTGGAGTGGAGCTTCCCATACGTGTCGAGTCGCCGGTCGTCGACGAACGATCTCCTGCCGAATTCCTACGAGCGTACGAAGCCGAGTACGAGCGTTTGTACGGGCGCGGCATTCCCGGAGTAGACGTCGAGGTGCTGACGTGGGTGTTGACCATTTCTACCACCGTAGCCAAACCGGAGATCGCAGCCGACGACACACCATCCTCGGCCGAGCTTGTGCCGACGGGATCTCGTTCGCTGGTCGATCCGGACACCGGCCAACTCATCATCGCCACAACGTTTGCACGACAAACCCTGCAACCGGGCCAGTCGGTGCCTGGTCCAGCCGTGATCGTCGAACCCAATACCGCAACTGTGGTGCCGGCCACGTTCAAAGCAAGGGTTTCGGGAGCCGGCCATCTGATTCTGGAGCGACATGAGTAATCCACTCGACCGCATCCACAAGAACATCATGTGGAACCGGTTGATAGCTGTTGTCGAAGAAGAAGCGCAGGCCCTCATCCGAACGTCGTTCTCCACCAGTGTTCGAGAAGCGGGGGATCTGGCTGCAGCGGTCTTCGATCGCGAAGGCCGGATGCTCGCCCAGGCGGTGACCGGAACGCCGGGTCACATCAACTCGGTAGCCGAGTGCGTGAAGCATTTTCTGGCCAAGCACCCGATCGACACCATGGATCCCGGCGACACGCTCATCACCAACGACCCCTGGTTGGCTTCGGGCCATCACAACGACATCACGATCGTGACTCCTGTGTTCTTCAACAATCAGCCGGTGGGACTCATGGCAAATACCTGCCATGTGGTCGACATCGGCGGAAGAGGGTTCACGCCTGACGGACGCCAGATCTACGAAGAGGGCCTGAATATCCCGATCCTCCATTTGGCGAAACAGGGAGAGGTCAACCAGACCCTCGTAGACATCATTCGCATGAACGTGCGCGAAGCCGATCAGGTGGTGGGTGACATGTTCGCCTTCGCGTCAGGCAACAGAGTCGGCGCCGATCGTCTGATCGCGATGATGCACGAGTTCGGGATCGACGATCTCGAAGATCTATCGGACTACATCATCGATAGCTCTCGCGAGGCAACCATACAAAGAATTGCGGAACTCACTCCGGGCACATATCACAACTCGGTGATCATGGACGGTTACGAGCGCCCTATAACGCTGCAAGCCGCTTTGACCGTCACATCCGATGAGATCCATGTCGACTACGCCGGGACTTCGCCGGCTTCGTCGTACGGCATCAACGTAGTGCTCAACTACACGAGGGCCTACACGACCTACGGCGTCAAGTGCGTTGTGGCACCGGACATCCCAAACAACGCCGGATCACTTGAACCCATCACCGTCAGCGCACCGGAAGGATCGATCCTCAATGTGCAGCGGCCCTCTCCGGTAGCTCTGCGCCACATCATCGGGCATTTGCTGCCGGATACCGTGATTGGAGCTCTGGCCCAGATCATTCCTGATCGGGTCATCGCGGAAGGAGCGTCTGCACTGGCCAACCTGCAATTGCGAGGTGGAGCTTCCGTCGCAGGTGACTACGACGGAGACGTGATCGAATTCGAAATGATGCACTTCAACAACGGCGGC
>JABDOU010000068.1 GCA_013043085.1 Acidimicrobiia bacterium | reverse complement strand
GGTTCAAGTAGTCCTCCGCTGACTACCCAGGTTTCGTGTCCGGAATTCTGGATGGCTTCGACGACGTCTTTGGCGTCCGGGGCGACGTTGGCTTTGTATGCGTCTTTCAAGGCAAGTACCTGTCGTCGGGTGGGGTTCAGCATGCGCAGACGCTCGCCGTAGACGTCCCCAAGATCAACCTCTCCGTCCATGGCGGCGTTGGTGAGTCGAGCGACTTCGGACTCCATGTTCAGCTCGGCAGCAAGCACGTCAATACCCTCCACAGAGGTGAGCGTCGAGTCGCAGTCGAAGATGACAACCGGATACGTCAGCCAACGCATGGGGCCATGCTATGAATCCTGGGCGCTCAACGGGTGCCGGTGACAAAAAAAGAACCACTCTCCAACCAGGGATCGGAGAGTGGTTCTGGAGAGCTCGCCGCCTGAGGAAGGGCAGTGAGCGAGGATTGGCTACGAAAGGCGAAGCTGCCGCAATGCGTCGACACGAGCGGAGTCAAGGCGTTGCTTGGTGGTGATCATCGCCTCGAAATCGCCGGTCCTGGTGGCGTCGTCGTGCGCCGTCCAGAGATCGACCATGGTGCGAAAGATGGTGTCGAGATTTGTCATGCTGTGCTTCCTTCGGGATGATTACTTGGTAACCCGTTCGACAGCACTATACCAAAGCTTTAGGGACTAGCTACGGCGTATACGTGTTTGATAGTAACGATATACCTTTGTATAGTAAGCTACAAGAGTGATATTCTTACGAAACATCGCTTCCAGCGGTCGAAGCGCGCCTCAGAGTTTCGGAATCGGTATTTGAGAGGTTTTTGGAGGACTTCATGGAGCTCGACGACATCAGCTGGATCCTGTTGGAAGCACTGCAGGAAAACGCTCGTTTGAGTTACAAAGACCTGGGGGAAAGGGTGGGCTTGACCGCTCCTGCGGTAGCAGATCGCGTTCGCCGCTTGGAGAAACTCGGCATCATTCGCGGGTATCGGGCCGATCTCGACCTCGCTCTCCTCGGCTGGCCAATTGTGGCCCTTGTCCGCTTGTCTCCCAGACCGGGGCTCGAGGAAGAGCGGGTTGAGGAGGTCGTCCTGGCTCTGGACAACAACGTGCTCGAAGCCCATCGGGTGACCGGGTCAGAACACATGTGGGTCAAACTCGGTGCCAGGTCGCTTCAGGATCTCGATCGCATACTCGGAAAGATTCGAACCGTCGCGTCGACCACCACCAGTGTCAGGCTGTCAACCCTCGTCGAGAACAAGAACATTCACCGCTGAAACCGCTTATCGGCGCACCGAAAAGAACCTCTGCCGACTCTCTTCCCAGACACCTCCGGTCGTGTCACGGGCGAACGCAAGCGCAACATATCGGCCGGCGTCGAGGTTGAGCGTGTACGTCCAGTCCTCGCGGCCGACCGGGTCGAACCAAGACCATTGTTCTGTCCAGCGCTCTCCATTCCAGTACAGGTCGTTGTCGCGATTCTGCAGAAAGACCTTCACCTGATCGACGGCCCGTCCAAAACCGCCCGCTGCTCGCCCCGAGATCAAAACCGGAGATTCGGAAACCACCGTGTTGTTCGCGGGCGTGTCGATGACGACCGAAATGGGGCCAAGGGACGCGGCCAAGACCAGCTCGAACTCGAGGTCGATCGGATCGGCTCCAACGGTCACCGACCTGACCCGCTCGCCGTCATCACGCCAGTTTCCAAAAGCAAATTCCGTGCCATCAATGGTATGAACTCGCTGCGGTTCGACAACGATGGAGTCACCGATGATCAAGCGGGCCGTTCCCGGTGTGGTTATCGACTCATCTCCCACGGTTATCAGCGCCCCCGGCGGATCGGATCGGAGCGACACGGACGTCGCTTCTGGGAATATTTCGACCGTTTGCGAGGATTCCACGCCTTCCGAATCGACGTAGTTCGCAACGATTTCGAAAGAGACAGGGAGCGAATATCCAATCTCATCGATACGAAATTCGCCCTCGGTCCCGGAGAACTCCATCACGCGACGATCAATGCAGGTCTTTTCTGGAGCACAATGTTTGAGAGTGACGACCCACGTCAGTTCTCGATCATTCACTTCCTGATCGTCGCTGATTGACGCCTCCAGATTGATCGTGTCGCCAACCCGCCACAGCAGTTCAGGGGTCGGCGCCAGCACTTCGATGACGGGAGCAAGGTTGCCCGGTTCGGGCACCGCCGGCGAAGCCTCGAGAGCCCGCCTCGGATCGGCCGGGGGTCGCTGGGCCAACAGCGTTGGGCTGGATCCGCCTCCCAGCGTATAAAACTCGTTTGCCTGGCCAGAGAACGTCAGCCCACCGGCCGCCTCGAATCCCGGCAGGTCGATGACACACGGACTCCCTGTCAACGCGCCGACGACAGACTCCCCCTGCGAGCGCGTCCAGAGTGAGACCGTATCGCCGGCCGCAATGGCCAGGGTCCTTCCGTCGGGCGTGATATCGGCGCCCGAAATCAACCTCCCAACCTGTCGGCTGACCGTTGCAACCTGCCGAAGCTCGTTGGTCGATCCCAATGGCGCCTCGGCCGTGAAAACCGCCGCTCCATCGAGTCCCGACGCAACAAAATAGGCGTCGCCGGTTTCGGGATCGACCAGCATCCCGTTGACCTCCCGCGGAATCGATGAGAACTCAAAGACCAGCGTTTCCGAGTCGACATTGCCCGTTACCGTCAGGTCTGGTTCGGCGAAGCGATAGACCGATACCGTCAGACTCTCCTCCGTGTCGGTGTTGGCCATGAGGTAGATCGAATCACGATCGCCAATGCCCGGTCCGATTGCAATGTCCTCGAGCGGAGCGTCAATCGCTGGAATGCTCAAGCCGGCCACTGGAGCACCATCGGCCGACAAGGCAAGAAGATCCTGCCCTCCCGGGTCGGATACCACGGCCCAGATGACTCCCGGGTGAGCACGACTGGCGGCAATCGCATCAGATGTCGATCCGGCGCCGAGAGATACTGTTGCCATCTGGGTTCGAGGAACCAGGGTCCCGCACTGGCCGCCGGAAACCGCAGGTGCGACCGGGTCGGAAGCCGGGTTCCCATCTGAGCACGCCGCAACAAACATCACGCACGCAACGAATGCAGCCATGCTGAAGGAAAATCGAGTGGACCTCACGCTATCCAGGGTATCCAGCTCATCTCGTAAGCCGGCCGCCGGTGTCACGATTTATGAGGACAATCACGTTTCTAACAGGAAGGCAACCGTTTCAGGTGCCTCTGCGATCACGGAGTGTCCTGCACCTTGCACGATTCGCACCTCAGCACCAGGTCCTATCAGGTCGGCTGTCCTGGAGGCGATCTGACGATACCGGATATCCCGCTCCCCTACCAACAGGCTCACCGGCATGGTGAGCTCGCCCAGGCGATCGTGGTAAGCGGGCATTGCTCCCTGACCCAGGGTGCGCACCTGGTCGACGAGGCGGTCGGCATCGCCAATCCGATGGTCGGTAGCCCGCGGTCCAAGATCGGCGAACATCTCCTGAGACAGCCACCTTTCCAAGAAACCTTCGGAGCCACTCGTGCGGATGGTTTCTATCCACTCACGATCGGTTGCTCTCCTCCGAATCCGTTCGCTTGCATCATCGATGCCAGGGCCTGCTGACATCATTACCAATCGCTCGACCAATTCGGGATAGGCGAGAGCCACCCCGAGCGCAAGCCTCCCGCCCATCGAATACCCGACGTAGGTGCCGCGGCCTCCCGCCAGGGCAATCGAGTCGACGGTTGCTCGCCAGGAGTCACAGCGAGGGGTCTCGAGAGCCTTCCATGAACCGGTCAGGTGTGAGCCAACCTCGTCCCAGACGGATGCTGTTTGGCTGAAGCCGGGTAGGAGAACAAAGACCACGCCGGGATGATATGGCTGATGGATATTTGTGCACCTCATCAGGTATTCTGAATCCTGCGAACCAACTGGGATCGACACAAAGGAGCCTGTTGTATGCAGACCATCTGGAAAGGGGCCATCTCATTCGGCCTCGTAACCATTCCCGTCGGCCTTTACTCGGCAACCGAGGACAAGAAGGCCAAGTTCAAGCAGCTACGTGAAGGCGATCACTCCCCCATCCGTTACAAGCGAGTAGCAGAAGTCGATGGCGAGGAAGTCGACTACTCGAAGATCGTTCGAGGCTACGAAATAGAGAAGGGCAAATACGTCGTCTTCACAAAGGAAGACCTCGATGCCATCGGCAAGACCCTTGCCGGCACCGTCGACGTCGTCCAGTTTGTGGATGCTTCAGAAATCGACCCGATCTACTTCAAGAAGTCTTATTACCTGGCGCCGGACAAGACCGGCATCAAGGCATACAAACTGCTTCTGCATTCACTCAAAGAGGAGAAGAAAGTCGGTATCGCCAAGGTTGCCATCCGTGAGCGTGAATACATGGCGGTCGTTCGGCCCGAGGACGATGTGATCGTCCTCGAGACAATGTTCTGGCCGGATGAGGTGCGGGAACCGGCGTTCGAGACTCTGGAGGTCGAGGTTGAGCCAACCGAAGAAGAGCTGAAGATGGCCAAAATGATCATCGACAACCTCTCTACGCCGTTCGACCCTTCGGCCTGGAACGATCAGAGTCGTGAAGCGGTAGAAACCATGGCCGCCAAGAAGGCCGAGGGCGAAGAAATCGTCGCGCCCGACTCCCCCGAACCGACGAAGGTCGTGGATCTGCTTGACGCGTTGAAAGCGAGCGTCGAGGCAACGAAAGCCAAGAAAGCTGCTTCCTAGGTGAGAGCAACATCGGCGTTTCTCGCCGATTCGGCGCAGGTACGGGGCGGCAAGCTGTACGTGCTCGGTGGGGCTTTCGACACGATTCGGAGTCAGCGCTTTCCCGTAATTCACAAGGCCATGGCGTTTGTGATGATCCTCGATATCCAGCCCATCGAGCGCGACCAGATCGTCGATATCGAGGTGACGCTGATGGACGAGGACATGCATCCGACCGGATCAAAGGCAAAAGGGCAGTTCAAGGTGCCGGAACCCAGGTCCGGTCGCCCCGGACAATCTTCGGTGTTCCCTATCGCAATTCCGTTTTTTGACCTCAGGTTCCCCGAGCCCGGCGGTTATGTGTTTCGGGTCACTTACGGCGATGAGCAAGAACTCGTGCGTGTGCCCTTTTGGGTACAGGAAACCAGCTAACCGGTCTCCGTGCGCGTCTAGCGGTCAGCGCCGGGTCCTTCGGATGCGACCGTCACTTCGTACCAGGGATCGTTCGTGAATCCTTTGAAACTCGGAGCCCGCAGCCGGCCGGGGCCAGTCCACTCTTTGTATTCGATGACAGCGACCAGGTCTGGATTCACGAACACCGAACCCGCTGGTAGATCTGTGTCGGGATGGAACGGTGAGTCTGCCTGGGTCATTTGGTCGAGAGCGGTTTTGACAGCACGTAGAGTCGGCTGGTCGAAACCCGTGCCAACCGAACCGATGTACCGGAGTCGGTCGCCATCCCGCAACCCCAACAGCAACGAGCCAAACGTCGACGCCCGGGATCGTTCTCCCCTCGTGAATCCCCCGATGACCGCCCGCAACTGGTGTATGAACGGGATCTTGCGCCAGTCGGGTGATCGCACGCCAGGTTGGTAGGGCGAAGACTTGAGCTTGCCGACCATTCCCTCGAGGGTCCTTTCCGTGACCGCCGTCCAGAGCGCTGAGCCGTCTTCTTCGATCGGTGACAGAAGCACGGGGGCGCCCTCGAACCTCATGGACTCCAACAAGTGTCTTCGATCAGACCACGGCAGGTCGATGACCGGCTCCTGGTAGTAGAGAACGTCGAAGGCCATGAACGTTACCGGCGCCAACTTCACAGCATCAGCTGCTCCCGCCCGTGATTTGATATTCATGCGAGTCTGGAGTCGACCGAACGATGGATTGCCGGCTTGGTCGAGCGCAATGATCTCCCCATCGATGACGCAGGGCTCATCTGTAATGAATCCGGACAACTCGGGATAGGTCACTGCCATGGGATTGCCCTTGCGAGATGTAATCGTGATGTCTCGCCCGTCGTAGGCAAGGATGCCCCGCACACCGTCGAATTTGACCTCGAACATCCAATCCTCGTGGCCCCAATCGACCGAAAGCGTCGATGCAAGCATTGGCGAATACGCTGGCAAACCGGCGATCGAGCTATCCGCCCAGGAGTTCTTTGACGATTGGCGAGGCAACGCGACCGTCTACCTGGCCACCGAAGCGCTCCATCAGCGCCTTCATGACCAGACCCATGTCTTTTGGTCCGGCTGCCCCGACCTCGGCGATGATCTCTTTTGCAGCCGTCTCGATGTCGCTTTCCGAAGCCTCGGTCGGACCCCAGGGGCTGAGGAATTCGATTTCTGCAGCCAACTTTTTCGCGGTCTCGGCTCCGGCGTCGCCGTACGAGTCGTACTCAGCTTTGGCCTTCTTCGTCTTCTTGAGATAGACGCTGATGACATCCCGGTAGAGAGCATCCTCATCAGACACGTCTGCCCCTGGCTCTGACCGGGCTCTACCAACCTCTGTTTCGATCTGCCGTACAGCCGTTTTTCGGATGTCGTCGCCGTGCTTCATGGCGTCGACGAGCTCGGCCTTCAACTGTTCTTTGATGGTTCCCATGAGGCCGCAATCGTACACGGCGCATCACCTATAGCACTCGATTCCGGAGGAAACAAGCCGGGAAAACCATCTGTTGCGGACCAGGGTGCCCCTCGTTAATCTCGGCTCGTGGGCAACCACCGGTCAGTTTGGACGGATTTCAGAAGGCGGATTCGACTTCGATTGTGAACCATTT
The DNA here is from genome assembly GCA_013043085.1 of Acidimicrobiia bacterium. GTDB lineage: Bacteria > Actinomycetota > Acidimicrobiia > Spongiisociales > SHLN01 > JABDOU01. The sequence goes on along the minus strand of JABDOU010000068.1, from coordinate 3,992 downwards.
CACAATCGAGTTTTTGGAGATAGAGTTCTTCGAGCCGGAGACGTTCGGTCACGAACCATCAGCCCGATTTCTGGCGGCATCCGAATGGATGCAAACACCGGTCAACTCACGAAGAGAATACGACCCAAGACAAAGCAAGACAAAGCACGGCGGTTGGCGGATCCGAAAGCTTCTGCTCGATAATCGGCTACACACTCATCGCGAAAGGGAACCAGGTGACCATAGACATCTCACATTGGCAAGAACAGTCTGCGTGCCGGCAGGCAGACCCCGAGATGTTTTTCCCGATCGGATCTACCGGTTCTGCGCTTGATCGAATCCACATTGCAAAGATGCTGTGTGAGAGCTGCAAAGTGACCGAGACCTGCCTCAACTACGCGTTGGAAACCAACCAGGAAGCCGGCGTGTGGGGTGGGTATGCCGAAGACGAGCGGCGGCGCCTTCGTAAACGCTGGCTTGCCGAACGCCGGAAGGCCCGCGTCGGCGTCTAGCCCGTCTTCTTCAGCTGTCTTTCAGAGGTTCAGAGGTTTCCGCGTTCGGCCTGGTCGCGCTCGATGGCTTCGAACAACGCTTTGAAGTTGCCCTCTCCAAAACCGATCGCTCCGCGCCGTTCAATGAACTCGAAAAAGAACGTCGGCCGATCTTGCATCATGCGCGTGAAGATCTGTAGCAGGTAACCGCCGTCGTCCTGATCGACCAGAATCCCGAGACGCTTGATCGTTGCAACATCTACATCCAGGTCTGGGACCCGGGTCGGGACTTCGTCGTAATAGCTGTCAGGAACGGACATGAGACCAAGGCCGCGTTCGCGAGCGGCTTCGACGGTCGAAACCAGATCCGACGTGGCAATCGCAAGATGTTGAACGCCGGGCGATCGGTAGAAGTCGAGATATTCCTCGATCTGCGATTTGTGCAACCCAACGGCTGGCTCGTTGATCGGAAGCCGGATCACGCCCGTTCCATCCCACACAACTTTGGACATCAAAGCCGAGTACTCGGTCGAAATTGCCTCGTCGTCGAAGTGACGAAGGAGGACGAACCCGAATACCCGCTCGTAGAAGTCAACCCATGCATCCATCTCCCCGAGCATCACGTTTGCAACAACGTGGTCGATCCGCTCCAGACCTATGGGCACGGCGATCGAATCTGATCGAACCCGGAATCCAGGTGGCGGCCACATGATGTCTGGATTCTCGATCAACGAATGCACGGTATCTCCATAAGCCTTGATGGAGGCCGACTTCCACTTGCCCCGATCATCCTCGGTGATCGATGCTTTCGTGACGACTTCGGCTCCGTGCGACAAGGTGTAGTCCAGAGCTGCTTCGGCGTCAGGAACATGAATGGCAACGTCTTTGACACCGGGGCCGTGAAGCTTGAAATGCTCGGCGATTTCACCATTCGGTTCGAGAGTCGAGGTCAGCAAGAGCCGTACATCTCCCTGCTGAAGTGCATAGCTTGCACGATCGCGAACGCCGGTCTCCGGGCCGCTATAGCCAACAATCCGGTACCCATGAATCGCCCGGTAGTAGTGAGCGGCCTGGTATGCGTTGCCAACCCAGAACTCGACGTGGTGAAAACCGAGTATCGGGAACTCTTCGCGGTGATGGTCGATTGCAGAATTCTGCGAGGGAGTTGAGGTCATCGGTTGATCCCTTTCGTCACCGGCTCACGTGACCGGGCTCCGGACCGAGCGCCTCCGGACTGAGCACTGGTGCACGCTGCCTGATGCAGGCGGTAAACGTACCCTCATTCTATCGATCGGTATGTGGCTTCCGGAGAGGGGAGCGAGCGACGACACCTGCGAGACGACTGAGATCAGAGCCCGACGATACGCTCCCGATCTCCCTCGATTTGGATGTAGGCAATGTGAGCTACCACGAGACCAATGCGATCTCCGTGAGACTCCGCCCACACGAGTCCGCCATCGCCGGTGAGCGCGTCTTCGATTGACTTCACGAACGCCTTTTCATCCTCGACGTCGACTTCGATCTCACGAGCCGAATTGATGATGCCGATGCGTACGTTCATGGTTTTCTCCTAGCTGATAATGAGTTCGGGATGGGCCCGCAGACGCGGTTTCAGAGCTTCGACAGATTCGGCGATAGCGCGAAAAGCTGTTGCTGATTCAGAATCCGGCGCAGCGACGAGGACCGGTTTCCCTGTATCTGCGCCTTCCCGCATGGCCGACAACAGAGGAATCTGGCCGAGCAGGGGCACGCCGAGCTGCTCTGCAAGAGCTGCACCGCCGCCACTGCCGAAGATGTCGTAGCGGACTCCATCGTTTCCGGTAAAGAAGCTCATGTTTTCTATCACACCGAGCACCTCTTGATTCACCTTCTCCGCCATGAGTCCGGCACGTTTGGCAACCCTTTGCGCTGTCAGTTGGGGAGTGGTGACTACAACCATTTGTGCTCTCGGGAGGAATTGGCTGATCGAGATACTTACGTCGCCGGTTCCGGGCGGCAGATCGAGCAGCAGGTAGTCCAGGTCGCCCCAATACACGTCGACCAAGAATTGCTCGAGTGCCTTGTGAAGCATTGGCCCCCGCCATATGACTGCCTGGTCGTCCTGTACGAAGTAGTCCATCGACATGACCCGCACCCCGTGTGCTTCGGGCGGAATGATCATTTGCTCGATCACGGTCGGATTGCGATCGATCCCGAGCATTTTCGGTATCGAGAATCCCCAGACGTCGGCGTCGATCACCCCGACCGTCTTGCCGAGATCGGCCAGAGCGACTGCGAGGTTGGTTGTCACGCTCGACTTGCCGACGCCACCTTTGCCAGACGCAATTGCCAGCACCCTGGTCCTCATGTCGATGCGCACCTCGCGCGACGTATTGGGTCCCCCGCCCAGCAAGGTCTGCAGTTCTGCCCGATCCGCATCGCTCATGACCGTGAATTCGACGAGGGCGGCTCCCGTGCCCGGAACGGAAGATATGGCGGCTGCAACATCGGCCTCGAGCTGATCCTTGAGCTGATATCCAGGCACCGTCAACGCAACGAGGACCCGCACGTTTCCGTCGCTGCCGACGTCGAGTTCGCGAACCATGTTGAGATCGTTGAGGCTCCGATGAATCTCTGGATCTTCAACTCGACCGATCGCTGCGCGCAGCGCTACTTCATCAACCATGCATCACCTTTGAGGAATCGAATTGGGAGTGTAGCCATCGCCTGAAATCACGCTTTCGGCAGGGCGCTCACAGCAACGCTCGCTGCCAGAGCGCGGCAATGTCCATCGTCAGTGCAACACCGATATGCAACGCTGCTCCAAGCCAGATGGACTCCTTCCGAAGCGAAAGCACGCCCAGCACCGCACCCGCCACCACCGCTCCCAGCGCTTCCAGTGGCGGTTTCGTGAAGTGAATCATCATGTATGGAACCACCATCACCCACACAGCCGCCGTGCCACCCAACGTGTCCTTGAGGCTGTGCACCATGAATCCACGAAAGAAGAACTCGAGACCGACAAACTGGAGGCCGTAGGCAATCCACCACGGCCACATCTCTTTGATGCCATCGGAGGGAACAAAGAATGGATATTTGGCCTGGAAGCTCGACAGGTTCGAGACGATCAATACGACCGGGATCATGACGGTGAGCATCGATCCGTAGATCATCAGATCCCGGCCTTTCGGCAACTTGAGTCCCATAGCCGACACGGGTTGTTTCAAAAACCACCTGAGGGCCACCACCGGGATCACGGTGTACGTTGCGAATCGGGCAAATCCCCAGGTCATCCACCGACCCCGCCCCGCCACGTCGAGCTCCGGGGTCCAGAAGCGGTTGATGAACAACACGGCACATGCCGCCAGCAGCACAATGGCCACCCGATCGAGGGAAAGATCTCGCCATAGTTGCTTGGCCTCAGTGGTCATCTCACGAAGTTACCGCACTCGATGCGGCACAATGCCGTGCCTGACAAACCCGTCCTGGAGCGCATCACCTAGAAACGACAGGGAGCAAACGTTGAGTGCTAGCCGCCGCATC
>JABDOU010000064.1 GCA_013043085.1 Acidimicrobiia bacterium | reverse complement strand
AGTGGCAGCTAGAGCTCGTGGCGTCATAGCCATCCCCGTGCCACCGAGATCGGCCGACCAGCCAAGGTTGCGCCGGGCGAGCTGCACCATCCGGTTGCTTGCCCAATAGCTCAACGCAGAGGCGGTTGCCAGCCAGCCTCCATCCGGGTTGCCCGTGTCCACATAGGCTTGGACGGCATCGTGTCCGGTGTCCATTTCATCAGCAAAGCGGGTCAGAAGATTGGGCGGAACACGATTGTCGGCGTCGAGTATGACGAGGCATTCGTCGTCGTCCAACGGGTAGCCGGCCATGCCCCAGGCCAGCAACGCGCCTTTCCCGTCAAGACCTTCGCTGCGCTCGTACACGTCAGCCCACTGACCGGCGATGGCGGCGGTCTCGTCCGTACACCGATCAGCCAGAACCACCACGCGATAGAGAGCTTTCGGATAGTCCTGATCGATCAGATCGCCGAGCAGGTTGGCGATGACGGCTGCCTCGTTGTGAGCAGGAATGATGACCCGGAAACGCCTGTTTCGCATGCCGGGCCTCGTCCCTTTCGGGTCGCCGAGACCCCAGAGCGAAGTGATCATGTTGTAGACCGCCAGAATGACGATGCCGATTTGGCCACCGAGTGCGAGAACACCGAGGGCAATGCCGAATCCACGTAACATCCGGCGGCAAGCGTAGCGACGAGGACCGATGGAAAACCAACCAAGGCGTGGATCGATCGCGGTCGCTCTCGGCACGAGACCCGAAATAGTCAAATTGGCACCAATCATCGAGCTGCTCGGAGCTCGTGCCCGAATCATCCACACCGGTCAGCATTACGACCCGCTGATGTCCGAGGCATTCTTCAAGGCTTTTAGTCTCCCGCCTCCCGATATCCATCTCGAGATCGGTGGTCGATCGCGCGGGCGCCAGATCGGCGAGGCGGTGGCTCTCATCGATCAGCATCTCGCCGAAGAACCGGCCGATGCCATGATCGTGCAAGGCGATACCAATACGGTCCTGGCGGCCGCGATCGCTGCCAACGCCAACGACATCCCCGTGATCCACATCGAGGCGGGACTGCGCAGCTTCGACCGGGGCATGCCTGAGGAACACAATCGGGTCCTGACCGACAACATTGCCGATTTGTGTTGCGCCCCTACGACAACCTCTGAGGAGAACCTCATCAGATCCGGTATCAGCCACGAGCGAATCGTCGTGACGGGTAACACCGTGGTGGAGTCGGCGACCCGCTTGTTGCCTCCTCCGGAACAAAGGGCCGAGATTCTCAAAGCGTTCGGCGTCGATCAGAATCGTTTTGTGCTCGCGACCATTCACCGTCCGGAAAACGTCGACGATCGGGACAATCTCAGGATCATTCTCGACGAGCTGGGCGATCTCGAGATGCCTGTGGTATTTCCGATCCACCCGCGCACAGAGCAAGCCGTTGAGCGTTTCGGATTCGAAGCGCTCATGCGTCCGCTGCGGGTCACACAACCTCTCGACTACGTCGACTTTCTTGCACTGTTCGCAGAATCTGCGCTCGCCATCAGCGATTCGGGAGGCGTGCAGGAAGAGGCGAGCGTTCTCAAACGTCCGGTCATCGTTGTGCGCCGATCCACGGAACGGCCCGAGGTGAACGGCACATTCGCCCATCTCACCCGACCGGGGCCGGCCATCGGACAGCTGGCGGGAGCCATCGTGGGCGATCTCGAATCCGTGCACGCCCGCCTGGCAACACTCGCATCGCCCTACGGCGACGGAACCGCGGCACAGAAGAGCATCGACGCATTGGACGCCCTGCTGGAAAAGGTCAATGACACTGGCTGAACTTCCCACCGGAATCAGAGTCGTTGGTATTTGTCACCCCGACTGGCGAGGAGTCCGCACGGCGGCGCACAGCTTCGGCGTGCCGGTTCTCGAGTCCCCCGACCTCGATGCAGACGGTGACACGATCATCGATCGCCTCAAATCTGCCGACGTAACCATGGTGGTGATTCACGGATTGCCACCCGGCACCGAATCGTTCATGGCGAAGGCAACCGACGCCACCATTTCAATAGGTGCCGTCCACTACTCATCTCCAGCTCAGCATGGGGCAGGAGCAGCCGAGTGGGGGCAGGTCACGATGCTGCTGAACTGGCTCGGCCAGGGGACCCTCCATCGGTTGGGTTTTGCCAAATCAGGAGTTGCCGAGGTCATCAGGGCGCTCGGGCACGAAGCGTTCTTCGTGGGTGCGCGCCCGCCTGTCATACCGGACATCACGCCACTCGACCTCGGCCCCGGGACCCACGTCGGAATCTTCAGCGAGATGTTCTGGCGAAAGAACACGGCGCCCCAGCTAGGAGCCGTCGCATTGATGCCGGAGTCAACCGCCCATGTGCTCGAACCGATTCCCGTGCCGTACCTTCAACCGGTTCCCCACAAGGTTCATGGAGTCGTGCCGTGGTCTGAATTCGTTGCCATCCTTGGCAGCGTCGACCTCAACCTGTACGTGAGTCTCGCCGAGTGTCTACCTCTCACACCCATGGAGAGCTATCGGCTTGGCGTGCCCTGCCTCATGTCACAGACGTCGGTGCTGTTCAAGGATGATCGAGACCTGTGGGAGCGGACCACGGTCGGAGAGCTCGACAACCCGGCTGCCATCGCCGAAGCCTCGCTCGATCTCATGTCAAACCGTGACGAGACGGTTGCGCTCGCCAACGCGTGGCTAGACGAATGGGACCATCGCGCAGCAGAAACCTGGAACGACTTCGTCAGCTGAGCGGTTCGGTTGCCCGCGCCTTGCCTAACGAATAGGCGAGATCCGTTCGTCTATGACCACCCGAACTGTGAACCCGATGCATGGCCAGTGGCTCAGGGATGAGACCGAACCTTCCACCGGCGGCAATGATCTGGGACCAGACGTGCCAGTCCTCGCAATACAACCACGCCAGATCGGGAGCAAAACGGACACCCTGATCACGAACCGACATGTCTACCAAGACGCACGTGGAGATGATGGGATTCTCTCGTTTGCCCACCCGAGCATCGAAAGGCGGCTTGGCCTCCACGGCTTCGTAGGTTCCGAAGAACCTCGTCCAGGTCGATACGGCAACAATATCAGGGTTGGCCTGCAGCGCCCTCGACGTCTTCTTGAGAAAGCTCGGGTGCAGCATGTCATCGGCGTCGACGAGTAAGAACGCGTCACCCACCATCGATTCCAACATGTGATTCCGAGCCGCACAGACACCTTGATTCGGCCCGGTGAGTACTCGCACCCTGTCGTCGCGCTCGACCCAGGTATGCAAGGCCTCATCGACCGACTCGAGATTTGAGCCGTCGTCGTAGATGAGTACCTCTACGGGAGCGACGGATTGATTGAGGATCGACTCGAGGCATGTATCGAGATGCCGGGTATCGCGAAATACCGGGACACCAACTGAGATTCGCCTAGCCCGATCCTCATCCGGCGAGCGGTCGGGAACGACCAGCGAAGGTGCCCTTGCGGAGATGGTCGGCCGGAGGGAGTCGCCGTCGAGGACCGCAACCAGATCGGCGGTATCGCGCCACACAGGCGCGGTATGCCAGATCCCGGCGGCCGTCGATCCTTCCGGCACGATCACGGGTACTCCGGCTGCAACGTGCTCCACGGTCTGAGCCGACGGGACCGCCGTCCGATCTCCGAGAATGATGAGATCAGGCGTCGCGACCTCGTCCGAGCGCACAATACGAGATCGATGTACGAGCCGAATGCCGTCGAGTGCATCCCACGTGTTGCCGACCCACACCTCGTCAACACCGTCGTCCTCAGACATCGTGACGGTCGGAATAGGGAGACGAGCCATGTTGATTGCGCGCAGAATCGTGCCAGGCCGTGAGGTTCTCACCACCGATTCTGGAAGCCAGACATCTTGCACCGGTCCAGCGATGTGTGCGCTTTCAGGCCCGGCAACGTTCATGAGGACGGCGTCCACACCGAGTGCCGCCAGCTGATCCCTGACCCACGCTGAGGGTGTAATCACAACGTCCGCCCATTGGTACGACGCAAGTTCCCAATCGACAGCTGACGTATCTTCTGGAGACAGGCCGGACGCGGTTGCAGCGTGGGATTGGAACTTGAGATAGGTCGACTCGCCGGCGACGACGACAGACGTGCAGCGATCGGACGGCAATCTCATCGCCTGCTCCAGCGCAAAAACGCCGGCGAGGCCATCGCGGTCGATCACCAGGACGGTGTCGCCCGGTTGGGTTGCGGCGTCGATGCGCTGAGCAACCCGCCAGGACTCGATGAGGTTTTGGGGAGTAGCCGCGAAGGCGTCAGGCAAACCCATGTGGTCGCCAGGACCAGGGTGATTGGCAGGCAGCGACAATTTCTCGATTCCCGAGTGTTCGCCCATCCATGCAACCGTCAGGTCGAGAAGACGCTGGCCGCGGGTGCCGCGCATCTCGGTTCCGGCGTAGAGCAACTTACCCATGCCGGAGCAGAGCGGTGCGACCGTTGACGTCAAAACGGGAGCAAAGGCTGCCCCTATCGAAATTCTTCATGGGTTCAATCCTGATCGCCGCAGATTAGGACCGGGTGGGCAGAACCCGACGCCAAGCCGGGTTCGCGGGGACGTCACCGGCAGAAGGTATCATCGATGCCCAATCACATCGGCCATAGAAGGCTCGCGATCAATATCGCGACCAACAGGCGATGACGGTGAGATCAGATGGATGGACACCCATCGTCGGATATGCAATTGGCAGGACGATCGATATGAGCAGCGAAATCGGAAAGTTCATATCCCTGTCGGCACTGTGGCCCCCGCGGTTGGTGAGCGAACTGAGTGCATGGAACGAGCACATCCCCTTCGCAGGTTGGGTGATCGAAGCGACGAGACCACGCATCTTCGTCGAGTTGGGCACCCACGCCGGGGTTTCGTATTTCTCGTTCTGTGAGAGCGTGGCACGCCTCGGGCTTGCCACTGAGTGTTTCGCCGTGGACACCTGGCAGGGAGACGAACACGCCGGTTTCTATGACGAGGACATCTACCAATCGGTGCAGCGGACGAACAGCGAGTATTTCGAGTCCTTCTCAACTCTGCTGCGAAAGACCTTCGACGAGGCTGTAGACGGCTTTGCCGACGCCTCCATCGACCTTCTCCACATCGATGGACTCCATACCTACGAAGCAGTCAAACACGATTTCGACACCTGGCTGCCAAAGCTTTCCGATAGGGCGGTTGTCCTCCTCCACGACACGCAAGAAAGAAAAGGCGACTTCGGTGTGTACGTTCTCATGGAAGAACTCGCTACCGAGTATCCGACGTTCGAGTTCACGCATGGACATGGGCTGGGGGTCATCGGCGTCGGTGTCGCGCTGCCCGCCGCCCTTTCCGAGCTCGTGGGCCTATCTGACCAGGCTGAAATCATCGAACTTCGAACCCTCTACTCCCATCTGGGCAAACGGATCTCGGCTGAGCATTCCGCTTTGCAGGCGAACAAAGAGCTCGCAGGCTCTCGGAAGCTGGCCAAAGACCTCGAAAAACAGCTCGAACACCAAAAAGACATCAGCCAAAAGCTCGCAGAGGCGCGTGACACGCGCAAGAGCCAGCTCGACGTGGCCACACGTGATCTAGAACACGTGCGGCGCACGATGGATGAAGCCACGGCGGCGCTCAAAGAACAGGTCCGGACACTGGAACAGGCCCTCACCAACGCTGAACGAGATCTCGCCGCAACCACTCGAAAACTCCAAGCTGTCACTGTAGAACGCAAAGCGCTGGTAGCGCATGAACTCGAGCCGATGCAAGAAAGAGTCCAGGCTCAGTCGCAACGTATTCGCCAGCTGCAGGTCCAAATAGAACAGGCAACTCACCAACTCCATCAGACGAGGCAAGACCTGGAGCAGCTCGCAAGGCGACGGATCGTAAAAGCTGCACTTGCTGCGGCCACACCGGCCCGCCCGCTCTTTCGACTGCTGCGATCAAACCGATCAGACACCGGTCCGCCCCTAGATGACTCTGTCGACGATGGCACCGGGATCGCCCGTATGACGACGGCGTTTGACGCCCGCCGCAGCCAGATCGTCACAGATGAACTCACCACGATCTATGAGAAACACCGCGCGCAGTGCGAGGCGATCAAGGTGAGCATCGTCATGCCGACCTACAACCGCGCCCACCAAATCGAGACGGCGATCGAATCTGTCCTCGAACAAACCCACACAAACTGGGAACTCTTGATCGTTGACGATGGAAGCGATGACGATACTGCCCTTGTCCTTGCTCCCTATCTGAGCGACGGTCGCATTCATCTGTTCACGGCGGATCACGAAGGCGTTTCGGCTGCCCGCAATCGAGCCCTCGATGAGGCGAGCGGAGACCTCATCGCATATCTCGATACAGACAACACCTGGACACCCGGCTATTTGATGCTCATGGTGGCCCACTTCCAGTCATCGGATACCGATCTCGCATACGCCGGGCTGGCCGTGGTTGAAGACAGCGGAGACCTCAAGTACTTCCGTGGGGAGGAGTTCCATTGGGATGAGTGCCGGGCAGCCAACTACGTCGATCTCAACGTGTTCATGCACAAGCGCGACTTCACCGACGAGCCGCTCCGATTCGATACCTCGTTGCGACGCATGGTCGATTGGGATTTCATCCTCAGAGGCAGTCGTGACCGCGCGGTCGGGTATGTGCCGTTCGTCGGGTGCCAGTACTCGGACGGAGACTCAGAGGAGCGGATTTCCCGAAGCGAGCCGATCGCCTATCGAGAGATTGTTCAGATTCGGAATCCGAGCGATGGACCGCTGCCCGAGCCACATGAAATCGCAGACCAGCTTTCCCTCCGGTTCGCGATACGAATTGCGGCGCCACGGGGCAAGCGCAACGAGTGGGGCGATTTCCACTACGCGACTGCTTTGGAGAGGACCCTCACCGAACTGGGACACCAGGTTCGAATCATTTATGTTGACGACGAGAATCAGGGGGTAGGGGACGATCACGTAAATCTGGTCATCCGTGGCCTTACCCGCTACCCGGCGATTTCTGGCCAAATCAATGTGCTGTGGAGCATCAGCCATCCGGACATCGTGTCCCTTCAGGAGCTTTCGGAGTTCGACCTTGTGTATGTGGCCTCCGATTCCTACGCTGCGCTCCTCGCCCACGTAGAAGGGGTAACCCCTCGCATCCTGCACCAGGCAACGGCGATCGACGCACCTCCGGAGCCCACAACCCTGATCGGCGCTGACGAGGTGCTGTTTGTCGGCAACTCCCGGAAGGCCCACCGGCCGGTTGTCGAATGGGCGGTGGAGGCAGGTGCCCGGCTCGCGGTCTTTGGCAACGGGTGGGAGGAGACGATCGTTGAGCCGTTCGTTCGATCGATCAATGTCTCCAATGAGCGTTTGGGATCGCTCTACGCCCGCGCGGACTGGGTTCTCAATGACCACTGGCCATCCATGCAAGCCTTTGGCTACGTCTCAAACCGTGTCTTTGATGTACTGGGAGCAGGTGGGCGGCTCATCTCCGATACCGTTCCGAGCCTCGAAGTCATGTTTCCTGGAAGCATCGCGCAGGTTGGTTCCGCTGCGGACGTTCGCAACGTTCTGACCAATCCGCCAGATTTGGCCGGTCACGGCCAGTCCGCAACCGAGGTTCGGTCCCACCACACGTTCGCGTACCGGTCTCGTCAGATGATCGGTGATATTCTCGATCACCTCCAGGTAGAGATCGATCCCGATCATCCCAGGAGCCATGTGCCGTGGGTAACGTCGCCAGAACCGGCGGCCACTACCCACCGCACCGTCACGGCGGCGGTCACTCCATTCTCCGACAAGACGATGAAGGTAGGACTGGTCGTATTACCGGGAGGATCGGGATATCAATCTTCGGCCTACATCAGACTCATCTGCCCTCTTACCAGCGAGACCGTAAAGAGCAAGATCGATCTGATGCCGGTCACGGATTTCGGTGAACTACCCCTGGCCGAATTGGATGCGGTCGTTGTGCAGCGGCATGCTCTGGGAAGCGTCGACGAGGCGAGTTCTGCCGTCGAGCGGCTGCGTTCGTCGAATGTCCCGCTCGTCCTCGACAATGACGACGCGCTGGCGTTGCTCGACCCAACCCACCCCGAGTACGCCAAACTCTCTCAGAAATCGAGCGTCATCGACCTGCTGCTGGAATCGGCGGATCATGCGTGGTTCTCGACGCCCAACCTGGAAAAGGCTTACGGGCGGGAGGGATCTGAGAAGAGTTCGATCATGCCCAACTCGCTCGACCCCCGTCTCTGGCGGCGTTATCGCCAGCAGCGCCCCACGCGCACCGAAGGCCCGCTCCAGCTGGTCTATATGGGAACAGCAACCCATGATGCGGACTTTGGAATGGTGACCGATGCGCTGGACGCATGGAATCCGGTCGACGGTTTTACCCTGACGATCATCGGCGCGGTACGAGAACCTCCGCCGCGATCATGGCTACGCGTACTCGATATTCCCCGTGCCGAAAGCAGTTACCCTCGCTTCGTGAGATGGCTCCTCGAACAGGGGCCGTTCGATATCGGTATAGCGCCACTCGTGGACAACGAGTTCAACCGGTCGAAGTCAGATATCAAGTTCCTCGATATGCTCGGTTTGGGCACGTTGCCGGTGGTTTCCGATCTCTCACCATATTCAGGTGACGCCCGCGTCCTGAAGCTCGCCGAACATGCACCGGGCACGGCTGCCGGCTGGTTAGAAGCGCTGCGTACCGCCGCCGACCGGGTTCGTGATGACGAAAGACGGGCGATGGGCTTTGAATACCTGTGGAATCAGCGCAACGCCGGAGACACAGGCACCAGCATGATTGATGATTTGCACCAGATCTTGAGGAACTAGGGAGTCCCTGGCTCGCCCACGGCTTTCTCGGTCGGATTCATTGAAGCTTCCTTGTAGAGCTTCGTCACCTGTTCGGCAGGGCCGATTTCCACGATGCGACCATGGTCGAGCCATAACACCCGATCACAGTGTTCTGCGATCTGCCGGAGGTTGTGAGACACCATCATGACCGTCGTTCCACCCGAGAGCAGTGATCGCATGCGCTCTTCCGCCTTATTGCGAAATCGCTCATCACCAACCGCAAACACCTCGTCGGCAAGCAGGATGTCGGGTTGAATGTCGGTCGCGACGGAGAAGGCCAGACGCGCCACCATACCGCTGGAGAACGTTCTCACAGGCTGGTATTCGTGATCGTCCAATTCGGCCCATGTGAGGATCTTCAGAACCCGCTCCTTCATGTCGGCGTTGGAACGACCGAACAGTGCTCCGTACAACAGAATGTTCTCGCGTGCAGTCATTTCGTTATCGAGGCCTGCCCCCAGGCCGATGATGGGCGCGACCTTCCCTCGTACCACAACCCGGCCGATAGTAGGCGGAAGGACGCCTGCGATCACGGCAAGCATCGTGCTCTTGCCTGCGCCATTCGGGCCGATGATGCCGAAGGTCTCGCCGGCCTCGATCTGGAACGTCACATCGTTGACGGCAAAGAACTTCTCGCGCTCGGTACGGTTGCGAAGGCGATCGATGAGGGCGCCTTTGAATGTCCCTGCCAGCCTCTTGTCGACCTCGTACGCAAGCGACAGGTTGATGACCTCGATCGCGGGATCGCTCACAGCCGAACCACGAGATTTTTCCAGCTTCTGCTGAACACATAGGCGCCGAGGCCGAGGGCCAGCACCGCTGATCCGACCACCATCATCCAGTTGAGGGCATCCGGCATCTCGCCGCGGTAGAAGAACTTCCTGAACATGTCGATGTAATGAAACAGCGGATTCGCCTTGATAATCGGCTGGTACCGCTCGCTGACCCAGGACAACGAAAAGAACGAAGCAGACCCGAGAGAAATGAGTTGGGTCAACACCTTGACAAAATCGATCACGTCGTAGAAAAAGACGGCCGCGGAGGCAACGATGAGCCCCAGACCGGTCACCAGAAGCAGCAAAAACGCTGCAGGAATCACCGCAAGGAATACCGTGTTCCACGGGATCTCAACGCCGAGCAGCACCATGGCCGCCACGAGAGGCACGACACTTATGACAAAGTTGACGGCGGCCGCAATCGCCGCCGCAAAAGAAAAAACCTCTGGCGGCACCTGCATGCGCTGCAAGATCCCTCTGCTGCCGACAATGGCAGATCCACAAGCGATGACAGCCTCCGAGAAGAAACCGGCAACGATGATCCCCGAAATCAGATAGATGAGGTACGGAAACTCATCCGCAGAGTCCCGCCCAAACAGTTTTTCGAACACCACGAAATAGATCAACGTGGTCAAAATCGGGTTGAGTAAGGTCCACCACACCCCGAGCACGCTCCGCTTGTATCGGGCGGTGACTTTCTTGACCGTCAAAAGCTTGATCAAGTCGCGGTACTCCCAGAAATGCTTGAAGGTCGTGAGGAACGGGAGACGTTGCTCGGCGGAGTCGTAGACGGTTGTAGTCGTCATGGGGCAGCCCAGGGGTTGATGCGAGCGCGGAGTCTATTGGCAGGTTGTTGGAGTGGGGACGCAAACAGCCCGTAGGCTCCTCTCCGTGATCTCGCGCCGCGACCAATTCGTAGTTGCCTGCGCGGCTGCCATTCCCCTTCTGGTGTGGTGGCTCGGCTGGTATCCGGGGTTTCTATCTTTCGATTCCATCGATCAGCTCGACCAGGCCCAATCCGGGCAGATCTTCGACTTCCATCCCGCAGTTCACACGATCTTGCTGCGATGGATCGGCCTGGGGGCGGCTGTCCCTGGAGCAGTCACATTCCTGCAGGGGGCGGGCCTTGTGGCGCTCATGTCTTTGGCTGCCGGTCGACTCTTCGAACTCGGCGTCCCGCGCGTGGCTGCAATCCTCGTGCCGTCGCTCATTCCCTGGCTGCCGTCGGTCGCTCAGACCACCTTGACGGTGTGGAAAGACATACCTTTTGCGCTGGTCCTGGTTTGGTTGTTCCTGGAGCTCATGGCGGTCGCTGCCAGAGGCCCACTGCACCTCAGAACCCACCCCGTCCGGTTTGGGCTCCTGTTGGCCGCCGTGTGGTTGTTTCGACACAATGGTCTGTTGACCGTGCTTGGTCTACTTCTCGTGATGGCAGTGACCGTCAGACGAGCGGTTCCGTGGGTCCGCGTTCTGAGCATGACGGCGGCCACGATCCTCGCGGTGGTCGGGCCTCTCTATGCCATCTACGAGGTTGATAGAAACCGCCCCACCTCGTCGGAAATCATGATCGGAGACGTCGCAGCTGCCTTCCTCACAACGGATATCTATGAACCCGAAGACGTTGCGTACCTGTCGAGCATCGCTCCACTCCAGACCTGGGAGGACCTGTACGACTGTGACGATTCCAATCCGATCCTCTTCGATCCAGCTTTTGGCAAAGATGTCATACGCCTCGATGGCAACCGGTTCATGGCACGAGGCCTCGAGGCGTGGGGTCAGGCCCTGCCCACCGTCGCATCCCACCGATTGTGCGCAGCGTCCTATCTGCTTGTGCCCGGTCAACCCGACAATGCCTATCTCCATCGGCCGCCGTTTGCGATCCCCGAAAACGACCTGGGAATCTCCCGGCAACCGATCGTGGATGCCGCGTACGATCTCACATTTGCTGTCTTTCAGGCAATCGAGCCTGCCGATCGGCTGTGGCTCACATGGCGACCCGCTCTGATTCTCTACGCCGGATTGGCAGTCTGGGTCTTCGTCGCGTTCCGACGCCCTCGATCCTGGCTGTTACCCGGTGCGCTCTTTGGTATCCACTTCATCAACGTGGCCCTCACTTCCCTCAACCAGGAATTTCGCTTTGCCCTGCCGCTCGTGATCATGGCGCTACTGAGCCTGCCACTGCTGCTGACACCCGACCGGCCATAATTGCGCCGTGACCGTCTCAGTAATCACCCCGTGCCTCAAC